>JAAXQF010000296.1 GCA_012974435.1 Desulfuromonadales bacterium
ATGAAGATCTCATTCACCCTGCATCCTGGAACAATCATCACGACGATTTTGACCGGGATCGCTTTAACAGTTCTTTTGGGGCTGGTTGGAACCTGGAAGGCGCTGGGGCATAAGCCGGCGAGTTATCTGAGGGGGGAATGACACAGCTGTAAGCTGTAAGCTGTAAGCTGTAAGCTGTAAGATTAAAACCCTACAGCCTAAAGCCTTATAGCTCTACAGCTTGTTTTATGCTTTTTTGACAAACTCCGATTTCAACTTCATAGCGCCGATACCATCAATTTTACAATCGATATCGTGATCGCCATCGACCAGACGGATATTCTTGGCTTTCGCGCCGACTTTTACGACCAGCGAAGAGCCCTTGACCTTGAGATCCTTGATCACAGTTACGGTGTCACCATCCTGCAAGACATTGCCGTTCGCGTCCTTAATAACCTTGGTGTCGTCAGCGCTCGCTTCAACAGCATTCATACTCCACTCGTGAGCACATTCAGGGCAAACAAACATCTCCCTGTCTTCGTAAGTATACTCTGAGCCACATTCGGGGCACTTGGGCAATTCACTCATATCATCTCTTCTCTTTCATCACTTAGCTACAAAACTCTAGGATTTTGGATAACTGTCAATAGAGGCCTTCATACTTCGACCTAACCAATCGATACTTTTACCGAGATGACGCATGTTGGCCAGGCCCTCTTCATCTTCAAGCACGTCACCTTTTTCTAGGCCAAAACCAATATTCCAGTAGGTTGAGCCAGGGAGAATCATTCTGGACATTTGAAACATGTGATTGATGGTGTCGTAAGCATGTGTTGCGCCACCTCTCCTGACAGCCACAACGGCCGCTCCAAGCTTGCCGGAAAAAGCATGATCGTTCGCATAGGCAACATATCCAGCTCTTTCAATCAGCGCTTTTAAATCTGCGGAGACAGCAGCAAAATAAGTCGGAGAGCCCAGAATCATGGCATCTGCCCGCAACATTTTAGTAAAGATGTCATTAAAATTGTCCGACTTGACCGCACATAAATTGTCTATGTTTTTAAAACACTGCTGGCAGGCAATGCAACCACGGATCGCGGTTCCGCCGACCTTAACCAGCTCCGTGTCCCAACCGGCCGTATCAAGCTCACCGAGGACCTCTTTAAGCAGTAACTCCGTATTTCCACCTGAACGCGGGCTGCCATTTACTGCGATCGCATACATATCTTCCTCCATTATAGGGATAGTCCAGAAGTAGTTTTATTTCTCTTCAACGGCCCCACCTGCATTCTTCCAGGCCTCGAAGCCACCATCAATGTGGCAGACACTTGTCAGCCCCAGCTTTTGAGCGACATCAGCCGCCAGAGCAGAACGCCAGCCGAGGTTACAATAAAAGACAAAACGCTTATCTTCCCCAAAGATTTTATTGTAATAAGGACTTTCAGCGTCGATCCAGAATTCAAGCAAGCCCCGTGGGCAGTGGAAGGCCCCGGGGATTTTCCCTTCTCTCTTCAACTCTCGGACATCCCGCAAATCAACGAAGACCACGTCTGGCGAGTCAAAAGAAGCAAGAGCGGCCCCGGCTGTTATCGTCTCTATACGTTGTTCGGCCTCTGCGACCAGATCTTTGTAACCGATTTTCCCTGACATAAAACCTCCATGATCAATAAGTGGAAAGTTGCATGACAATATAACAGAAAAGCTTCACTGTTAAAGGAAGGCTTTTTCAGATTAAAACCCTAGAACCTCGCTACAGACCTTTAACCTTTAACCTTTAACCTTTAACCTTTAACCGTGGCTAAGACCTTTCTTCTTCTGAACCATAAGAGGCCAGACCTCCGCGACGATCATACCAAAAACGATCATCCCGCCACCGAACCAGCCGATTGCTGTGAGGCGATCACCGGCCAACCAGACCGAGAAGATCGCTGCAAATACAGGTTCAAGAGTATAGATCAAGGCGGCACGGGTCGGTGTCGTGCGGTTCTGGAAAGTCGTCATAGCCCAAAATGCGTAGGCTGTCGCAAAAATGGCAGTAATGGCAAAAGCAAAGAGCAGTGAACCGGTCCACTCCTGAGGCCAGGACGTCGGTTCAAAGGCAAGACTACCGATACAGCCGAGGATGGCCATGGTCAGGATTTGCACGAACGTCAGGGCTCGCGCGTCGTAACCCTTGGTAAAGGCGTCTAGACCAATAATGTGCAGCGCAACAAAAACGGAGCAAATTACAACCAGCACGTCTCCGAAGTTGATTGTCCAGGGAGTGTGCCAGGTCAGTAGAAAAAGGCCAATCAGAGCCAGCCCGACACCAATTTTAGAACCAAAAGCCGCCGGCTTCTTGAGGAACGGTCCAGCCATTAAAGGAACCCACACCACACCCAACCCAGTGAGGAAGCCAGCATTCGCCGATGATGTTCGCTCCAGGCCAAAAGTCTGAAAGAGATAGGAACAGAAGAGTAATGTCCCGAGTAAGATTCCAAGCCTCCAACCACGTCGATCAAGAGAAGCAATCCTGGTGCGACCGGCAATAAAGAACAGAAGTATGGCCGCCATGGCAAAACGTACCCAGAGGAAAGCCATCACCGGCATTTCGACAATGGCATCTTTAACAATGGGAAAGGTCGCACCCCAGAAGAGAGTGACTGTGGCCAGCATAAATTCAGCGTGAAACTGCCGTTTGTTCTTTAAATCCATATACATCCGGTGAAAAACTGTTAGAGTCTTGTTTCATGCGAAGGCGCTATGGTATAAGCAGAGTTCTGTTATTTCAATTATTTTCTCAACAATCTCGAGAGAACTTATTATGAGTCGTGGTAAGAAAGAGCCGATCGAAGTTATTTGCCCAAGATGTCGCTACACCGAGATTGTTTATCTCCCGATCGAAGATCTGCCCCGCTGTCCTCAGTGCAACATCCAGATGTCCATTTCCGAGCTTCTCGATGAAGGAAAATCTTACTAAATGTTATTTTGCCGAACGGTTCGGCTTAGCTATCCCTACATTTTTTATCAAGGAGGAACAAACATGAAACATGTCAAACTACTGATTGCCTGCCTGCTGGCTCTTTGTGTAGTCCTGCCCGGTGTTGCAGTTGCCGACACCCTCGACGACATCCTTGAGCGTGGCACCCTGCGTGTCGGCATGGAGCCTGGCTACATGCCTTTCGAAATGACCAACAAAAAAGGTGAGATCATCGGCTTCGACGTCGACATGGCGAAGCGTATCGCAAAAGCTATGGGCGTTAAGCTTGAACTGGTCAGCACTGCATGGGACGGAATCATCCCTGCCCTGATCACCAAGAAGTTTGACATGATCATGAGTGGCATGACCCTGACCCAGGAACGCAACATGAAGATAGGCTTTGCCAAGCCCTATATCGTTATTGGCCAGAGCATCCTGATCGACAAGAAATTGGCTGGCGAGATCAAATCCTACAAAGACCTGAACAACAAGAAGTACAAAGTCGCGTCCAAGCTCGGCACCACCGGTGAGCAAGCCACCAAACGCATGATCCCTAACTGCGACTACATCTCTTTTGAGACTGAGCAGGAAGGCGTTATGGATCTCCTCAATGGCAAGATTGATGCCTTTGTTTACGATCTGCCTTTCAACGCCATTGCATTTGCTGAAAAAGGCCAGAAGAAACTTGTCCTTCTCGACGAGCCTTTCACCTATGAGCCTCTGGCTTGGGCCGTTAACAAGGGCGACGCCGACTTCATCAACTGGCTGGACAACTTCCTGATCCAGGCAAAGAATGATGGCACCTACGACAAAATTTACAAAAAATGGTTCTTGAGCGACAAATGGCTTAAAGAGCTCCAGTAATTAGTCCGTAAAGTATGGCGGGGCTGCCCCTTACCGGAATGGCCCCGCCATCTTTCTGTCTGAACCGCAGGAATAACCACTTTGAAGATAATCAATAAAAATATCTCCTGGCACTTTCTGACCGCCTTCATTCTCTTTATGATGTGCGCGGGACTGTGGGTTGCCACCAAAAAGATTGACTACACCTGGCGCTGGAACCGTGTCCCTCAGTACTTCATTTACAACAATGAGGAACTGATTCCGACCCCCTTTGACGGTGTTGTTGCCTCAGTATCAAACCTTGGTGATCAAACACAGATCAAAGTGGTGGGCCAGCAAGGTGAAGAAAAAATCTTTACAGTAGACAGTAATGCTGTTGAAGTCAGCGAAGGCGAAGACCTCTTTGAAGGGGATTACCTGGGCGCTGTTTTCGAATGGCGTGCTGGGCCGCTACTGAAGGGTTTATGGGTCACGCTCTGGATCTCGGCAGTTGCAAGCGTCTTCGGCATGATCATAGGTTTGGTTACAGGTCTGTGCAGAGTTTCAAACAACCCGACCTTACGCGGCTTATCTGTAACCTATATTGAGTTGATTCGTGGTACCCCGCTGTTGGTACAGCTTTTCATTTTCTATTTCTTTCTCGGTACCGTCCTTGACATAAGCCGCATTGTTGCCGGTGTCAGCGCCCTGGCTATTTTTGCCGGCGCTTACGTTGCAGAGATTATTCGTGCCGGTATTCAGTCGATCCCCAAGGGTCAGATGGAAGCCGCACGCTCTCTTGGCATGACTGTCCCCCAGGCGATGATCTACATCATCCTGCCACAGGCCTTTAAACGCACCCTGCCCCCATTGGCCGGCCAGTTTATCAGCCTGATCAAGGATTCATCCCTGGTTTCGATTATCGCTATTACGGATCTCACCAAGAGTGGCCGCGAGGTTATTACTTCAACCTTCGCCACCTTCGAGATCTGGTTCGTCGTCGCTTTCCTTTACCTGATGCTGACGTCGGTACTGTCCCAGGTGATTGCCTGGGTGGAACGGAGGCTTTCAGTCAGTGATTAAGACAGTAGACCTTAAAAAGACATTTATCGGACGCGATCAGACAGTACATGCTGTCGATGGTGTTTCCGCTCATATCAAACCCAGCGAAGTTGTCGTTATCATCGGCCCTTCAGGATCCGGGAAATCGACCTACCTGCGTTGTCTTAATGGCCTTGAGAGTGCAACCTCCGGGAAAATCGAGATTGAGGGCGTTGACCTGACGTCAAAAAAAACCGATCTCAACCGGGTCCGTCGTGAAGTCGGCATGGTTTTTCAGCAGTTCAACCTTTTCCCACACAAAACGGTTCTACAGAACATCGTCCTGGCCCAGCAAGTGGTTCGTAAACGGAAAGGTGCTGAAGCTGAGAAAAAAGGCCGCATGCTGCTTGAGAAAGTCGGCATTGCTGAGAAGGAGCACGAATACCCGATCCGACTTTCCGGTGGCCAGCAGCAGCGTGTTGCCATCGCCAGGGCTCTGGCCATGGATCCAAAGATTATGCTCTTTGACGAACCGACCAGTGCTCTGGACCCGGAGATGGTGGGTGAAGTTCTGGAAGTCATGAAGCAGTTGGCGCGCGAAGGCATGACCATGGTCGTGGTTACCCATGAGATGGGCTTTGCCCGTGAAGTTGCTGACAGGGTGCTCTTCATGGACCAAGGGAAACTGGTTGAGGAAGGGACTCCCGAGCATTTCTTTACCGCGCCACAAGAAGAACGGACCAAGACTTTCTTACGCCAGGTCCTCTAGTAAAACATTTACAGTTGTTCCATAAGGGCGCTTTTTAGCGCCCTTTTTTGATTAGGTCTTCTGGGGAACATTTATTCATCCAATGAACGAAACCTTAACAAACAAACAAACCCTCCGTCAGGGCGCAACCGCTGCCTGGCCAATCTGCCTGGGTTACTTCCCTATTGGCCTTGCCCTGGGTGTCCTCGCCCAGAAAGCCGGTCTGCCCTGGTGGGCCGTGGCGATGATGTCAGTTATGGTTTTTGCCGGAAGTGCCCAGTTTATCTGTGTCGCCATGATAGCCGCTGGCGCCTCTACTCCTGCAATCATACTTACCACCTTCGTTGTCAATCTACGACATGTCCTGATGAGCTCGGCTTTGGCCGTATACCTGCAAGGCGTTAATCGCAAATTCCTGGCACTATATTCCTACGGCGTAACCGATGAAAGTTTTGCGGTCAATCTGACACGATTCCGTGAGGGCGACTGGGGCCGTTGGCAGGCGTTGATCGTCAACCACATGGCGAATTCTGTCTGGATCATGGCAACAATCTGCGGGGCTTTAATCGGACAATTTGTCCCGCAAGGAGCCTTGGGCGTCGACTATGCCCTAACGGGCATGTTTATCTGTCTATTGGTCTTTCAACTTCAGGGCCGAATATACGTATTGACCGGAATACTTGCAGCGGCACTATCCATCATGTGGTACCTGATGATCCCTGGTGATTCCTACATAGTCGGGTCCTCAATGAGCGCAGCAACCATCGGCTATCTCCTTAAGAGACGTTACAGGAGGAGTAAATGACGTTTAACGACTATCTCCTTCTCTTCGGAGGCATGGGCCTGGCCACCTATTTGCCCCGAGCCCTGCCCCTGCTTTACCTGGCACACAAAAAGATGCCTCAATGGCTTATAGACTGGCTCAGCCTGATCCCGGTCGCAATCCTGAGCGCGCTGATCGCACCATCGCTCTTTACCGATGCAGCAACTCGCAGCTTTGCCTTCGGCAAGCTAGAGCTTTTGGTCGCAATTCCAACTTTGCTTTTTTCTTTGAAGACAAGAAGCCTTGGCGGAACGGTGCTGGTGGGGATGTTGCTCTACTGGTTAGGCGGGATGGTTTGGGGTTAGCTATAAGCTTGGTTCTGCCAGCCTTCAGTGTTGACATTTCAAGTAGCAAATATCCCTAGCAGCGTGTCGGACTTTCCATGAACCGGCTGCAAATCCAGTCGATTGGCCCATATTTCAACTCTTTTTTGCCCCATAGCTATGGCTATGAGCCTGCAAACGAGCTAAAATCTGATCTCAATCGTCCAAACTTTCGCTTCGGTCCGGCAAGTCCGACAAGCTGCTAGGACTTCTTAGAATGACCTGCAGCAATACTTGTAGGAAAGCCCCAACCGGCGAAAGCGGGTTGGGGCTTTCTTGTCATGTGTGTCGTTACTTGTAAGAAAGGGGAGGAGTCAGCCTATTTCTGGTTGATTGATGGGCTAACTATTCCTTTCACATACGAAAATCATTGTTACCAAGGACAGCACCATTATTACTTATCCGCGAAAATCCTCATATTTTTCCGCCCCCATCCCAGTGCTTTTTCATGGTTACTAAAAAACAGGTCGAAACGCCCATATCCCTTAATAGCAGAGCCACGATCTTCAACGATTGCACAACCATAGCCATCGACATATATCTTTGTCCCAAAGGAATGAAACTGGGTGTCAGCTGCAGCTGTTCCACAGTGAGATGCCCATAGCCAAGGGAGAAGAAGTCGGTGAGGAAGCGTCCATGGGTGAGAAAGTGTGTCTGCCGACAACAAACCTGGATACGGAGTTCTTGGTGTCGTTCCGCTCGCAGTCTTACCTGTATATGGCTGACCCTTCCTCGGTCCCACAGAAACATACCTGTTCCAGAAGTCAGGAAATCCATATTCAAAACCGCAACAAGCCTGACAAAGGTCGTAACCCGTAAGTTCAGCCTTGATCGATTTCTTAGCAGAGCAGCCAAAAAGATTCAGGGTCACCAAAAAGCAGAGGAACAAAAGAACTAAAAGCTTTTGCAATGTTTTTCATCTTTCAAATCAAGTTATTGTGCTTTTATGATACGTGGATTAAATGTCTTCCTAAATATATCTATCAATAAGAAGCCGTTATTCTTCTCAAAAGTCGTAACTTATGGAAAAGCTTTCATCACAGAAGTCGCTATAGTCAAGATTAGTAGTGATAATTCAAAGACAGGGACAGATCGTCACGTAGCTTTCTGGAGAGGGACAGGTTCCATTTGCGGGAGGCATTCGCCGCACCGTAGATATTACCGATATAGAAAGGTAAACCTACACCACCAACAATCGCCGCCAGTGCATAGTTATCGTCATCCAAAGCAGCTACTGTTCCGGCTATGAACAGCCCATTGACCACAAAAGCCATCAGGCCATCCTTGTAGTGCTCCGCATACATCTGACCGCTGCCAGGGATCACAGCAGACATAGTACCGGCCAAGGCCGGTGATTTGCGCGGTTGGGATTCGTATTCATCAAGCAGACCGAAAGATGCCTGCACCCCGGGCACGCGTTCATCCTCTGGGTAGTTCGCCAGAAATTCATCGAGTTTAGCCCGAGAATCAGCGACATTGTCCTTCTCAAGAGCGTTCAGTGAAAGACCCAGTTGAGCATTGGCGGCATCCGGATGGCTTTCATCAAACAGCCGGGCCCGTTCAAAAGAGAGGGCGGCCTTATCAGGCAAGCCGAGTTTACTGTAACTGAGCCCCTCATAGAAGGCTGCGCTGCTGTAATTGCTGGCCGTATAGGCCTTACGGACTTTGGCGAAACTGTTAACGGCGGACTTGTAATCCTTGCCTTTGTAATAGGCCATGCCAATCAGATAAAAAGCTTCCGACAGACGCTCCGAATCAGGGAAGAGGAATGTCAGCTTTTTGAACTCCGTAATCGCCCGGTAATAATCACCTTCAGCCATAAATGCGTCGCCCAAAGACATCTGGACGTCATCGGTAAGGACGATCCCCTCTGTTGCCCCCCAGACCGAGGTCTGGAGTGAAAAGAGCAGAAGCAGGATGATGGTCGACAGGTAGCTGCTCATAGTTATTTCAAAATGTTGCTGACGACTGGATCATGTAACGCGCCATTAAGTAACCGGTCATAATCGGAACCGGCTTCGGTCCAGTAACTGCAGCGCATCAAGCGGTCGGCGGTCATGACGACACCCAATGCGGGGCCGTGGTCATGAACAGCTTCGTAACCAAACTGAGAACAGGTCGGGGAGAAGCTACAACGTGGTCCATCAATGGGGGAAATCTGTTTTTGGAAAAACCTTACGCTGCTAAGGAGAAACGATCCGAACGTCGTCGTTTTGGCCTGTTCTGTTCTGTTGACTCGAGGTTGGACCAGAGGACTCTTGGGTCCCTTCATCCCGCTGGTTTCAAAAGTCAACCCTTGTGATGGCATACAGACCAGCGTGGAAACAACAAGAAACCCCGCAAATGAGTGTACGAGGTTTCTTGCGTAGAACTTTATCTGTTGGATCGTAAAGGTCATGAGCGCATCAAATCCAGCCATGAGATGCCTTTAAAACTACTCTTTATTAAGGATCTTCTCTTTAGCTTTTTCAAACTCCGCATCGGTGATGGCCCCTTGATCATGAGCCGCCTTAAGATCCTGTAGTTCCTGTCCTGCGGTCGCGCCACTTACTGCCGCCGGGCTACTTTCTGCCGCCGGGCTACTTTCTGCGGGCACAACAACAACAGTTTCTTTCCCACCACCGCAGCAGGCGGTCAAAAAAACGGACAAAACAAAGACGGCCAGAGTCCAACAAACAAGCGCTCTTTTCATCGACTTTCTCCTTAAGGAATCCTCAATTAAAATAAGTTTTGTCTGTAAAAATAACACCTGCGTCTAAGGTTGACAAGAGCCATAAATGCAAGCACTTATAAAAAGGTGCAGCGCCGACAAAATATAGACAATGAGAAAGAATGAGCCTTCGGAATGGAGCTCGGCCTGGTAGCGCACCAGCTTCGCGAGCAGGGGGTCGCAATTTCCTACCTAGCAGCATGTCGGACTTTCCATGAACCGGCTGCAAACCCAGTCGATTGGCCCATATTTCAACTCCTTTTTGCCCCATAGCTACGGCTATGAGTCTGCAAACGAGCTAAAATCTGATCTCAATCGTCCAATTTTTCGCTTCGGTCCGGCAAGTCCGAAAAGCTGCTAGGATATTTTGTATGCGGTAGGCGTAAAATAAAATCAGGCAATGCCTGCCAGTCAAGTCCCGAGTACTACACATTATGCTCTAAGCAAAACAAAAAGGGCGCCCCGGTAAGGGACGCCCTTTTGTATTTGTCTGAATCAGAAGGTCTAGTGTCGTGTCAATGATGAAATGACGTAGATACAACGCCGTAATTTTTTGTGCCAGCAAGGCATGTCTTGGGTCACATAGTTGTAACTACGTGGCTTAAGACATAACGAAGCAGGCGCGGAAAAGAACAAGTTGGATGCGTCAGTTTGTCGTTGACGCGGCACGAGATTAGATCTTCTCGACGTTAGACGACTGGGGGCCTTTATCGCCCTCGGTCACATCGAAGCTGACGCGATCGCCTTCGCCCAGAGTTTTGAAACCCGAGCCCTGGATCTGCGAAAAGTGGACAAAAACGTCAGGACCGTTGTCCTGCTCGATAAATCCAAAACCCTTAGCTTCGTTGAACCATTTTACTGTACCTTCAGCCATCTTGTAACTCCTTCGCTCCCTGTTGGGGAGATGTTCTGTTGTGCACATTCGCCTGCTTAAAATAAAAAAGCACTCAGCCTAAACTTAGGTCGTGAGTGTTTTGTTTCAAACTGACTACCTTTAATCTGTCTGTCGAGCAACGAAATAAATACACAAGCTTATTTAGATTGGGGTTTCTAACACGCTACACAAAGGGCGTCAACCTATTTATTGAATTTTTAAGCGTTTTTTAACTGCCGAAAAAAAGAATCAAGGGATCACAACAGTGTTGCGTGCAGAGACTCATCCTTCCAGCAGACTGGTTTGACCATGACACACTGTCCAGAAAGAGCTGCCTCTCCGGAGAATCGGATATCAAGATAATTTCGTGACACCCCCTTAAGAAGCCCCTCTTTCACACCGGATTCGACAACGACTTCCAACTCCTCATCGATGAAACCTTCTGCGAAGGAGCGATGTTTTTCTGCCGCAAGATGACGCAGTCGCGCGGCCCTTGCTTTGCTGACGTCACCTGGAACCTGGCCGAAATAACTGGCAGCCGGAGTTCCTGGGCGCTTACTATAGGGAAAAACATGCAAATCCGTGAGAGGTAAGCGAGAGATGAAATCAAAGGCGCTCTCAAATTCCTCTTCTGTTTCACCTGGAAACCCGGTAATCACATCAAGGCAGATCGCTGCGTCAGGTATTGAGGCTCTTACCCTCCCGAGCAATTGTCCGAAAAATTCCGTGCTATAGGTTCGCTTCATGCGCTGCAAAACATGGTCATTGCCTGCCTGCAAGGGGATGTGCAAGTGATGGCAGATGATCTGTGATGAAGTAATAGTTTCAAGCAGTTCATCTGTCAGTTCTGTAGGTTCGATCGAGCCCAACCTTAAGCGATGGACACCGGTTTCAGTTTCAATCCTGCGCACAAGATCGTTCAGGGTCATGGGAGTGTCCAGATCCGCCCCATAGCCACCGATGTGAATACCGGTCAGGACGATCTCCTGGAAGCCGGAGGCAACCAGACCATCTATCTGCTGCAGAATCTCATCCGGAGTGGCTGAACGACTGGCACCACGCGCATAAGGGATGATGCAGTAGCTGCAAAAAGCGTCGCAGCCATTCTGAATTTGCACGAAAGCACGACTACGACCTGAGAAAGTCGTCAAAGGAGGCAGACAGACTTTCTCGACCTGGCGGATATCGGAGACAGCAACAGCCGTTGTCTCTTGATCTTCCGTGAGGTAATCAAGAAGTCTCTGTTTCTCTTCATTGCCAATCACCAGGCTCACACCGGGAAGATCTTGCAAGGCTTCCGGGTCGACCTGAGCGTAACATCCGGTAACAACCACCCGACAAGCATCGTTAAGCTTGCGGGCGCGACGAATCAGGTTGCGGGACTGTGCGTCGGTCGCGTTGGTCACCGTACAGGTATTGACGATAACCAGGTCCGCACCTTCATCAAAGGGGACAACCTGGTATCCAGCGGACTGCAGAGACTCCTGCATCGACGCAGATTCAAACTGGTTGGTTTTGCATCCCAGGGTTGCGAAGGAAACGGTGGCGCGTGGCGTGTGGCGCGTGGCGGGATTTGAGATATCGGATTTACTACTCATCGGAAAGGTTCTTCTCTTTTGTGGTATTTTCTCGCTACGCGCGACTCGCTACTCGTCCCAAGTTTTTCAAGACTCAATACACCCGCCACCCAGAACACGGTCACCATCGTAAAAGACAGCAGCCTGCCCGGGTGTAACCCCACCCTGGGGTTCTTTGAAATCAACACGAGCTGAGCCATCATCCAGGATAGTGATCAGAGACGGCACTTCTTGGTGCCTGTAACGGATACGGCAAGCCGCTTCAAGAGGCTCTTTGGGAGCATCAATCAGCCAGTTGATATCAACAGGTTCCCTGGTGCTGGCCCAACGTCTTGCCGCCAACATGAACGATATCTCCGTTCATGGTACCGGGGCCGCGTTGTTCCTCGAGAAAACGGACATAATCTCCGTCCGGTACAAAACAGATATCCTGGCTTTCCGCCTTTTCAGCAACCTTAAGGCCTAGCCGCGTGGCGTGACCACGAACCTCTTCCTTGGTCATACCTCCCAGAGGGAAACGCACATACTGCATCTGTTCCGGGGTCAAGGTGTAGAGGAAGTAGGTTTGATCCTTGTTGCGATCCTGACCTTTCCTTAGCGCTAGAGCACCCTTCTCCTCAACCAGCTGTGCATAATGTCCCGTCACCAGGTAATCAGCTTGCAGTTCAAGGGCACGGCGCAGCAGGATTTCAAACTTGAGGACCTGATTACAGATAACGCAGGGGTTAGGAGTCCGGCCGTTGAAGTAGTCATCACAGAAACGATCGATAACCTGCTTTTCAAACTGTTTTTCAAAGTTAACCACGTAGAAAGGGATGTCGAGAGATTCAGCGACCCGACGTGCATCGTAAACATCGTCAAGGGAACAACAGGAACCGAAGCTCTCGCCATGTTCATCGGTAAATTTGGAGTAGTCCCAGATCTGCATCGTCATACCGACCACCTCACAACCCTGCTCTTTGAGCAAAGCCGCAGCGACCGATGAATCAACACCGCCACTCATGGCAACGACAACTTTTTTACCTGGTTCAATCATAGGAGGAATATATCATAAAGATTTAGCT
>JAAXQF010000285.1 GCA_012974435.1 Desulfuromonadales bacterium
GGTCCCTACATCGATTCGACAAATAAATAATTCGTGAACCCACTCTTTGGGAGCGATCTTTCCGCATATAAGAAACGAGTGATGATTACCGATAATGTTAATGCAGATGTGGCAACGACCGAATCTCAAATAAGAGATATCGTTGCAAGGCAACGGGAATATTTCAAATCCGGGGCTACAAAAAGTTATCAAAGCCGGATCGAAAACCTGAAGAAGCTGAAGAGCGCGCTTGGCCGGTACGAAAGCGCGTTTCACGCTGCCTTAAAACAAGATTTGGGCAGACCCGAATTTGAATCTTTTCTTGCTGAAACCGGTTTCAATCTGCACGAGTTATCGGGCACGATCAAGAAACTGAAACGATGGATGAAGCCCAGGCGTACTTCGACGTCCTTGCTGGCTCAACCGGGTTCCAGCCGCATATACCTCTCACCGCTGGGCGTTAATCTGATCATTGCGCCGTTTAATTATCCTGTTGCCCTGGCTTTCTCACCGTTGACCGCAGCTATTGCTGCGGGCAATACAGTCGTTCTGAAAACGTCAGAGATGACCCCGGCCTGCGGTGCCGTCACTCGGAACCTGATCAGAGAAATATTTGACCCGGAGTTTGTTGCCTACATAGAAGGTGAAGTAGAAGAAACCACAATTCTTCTACAACAAAAGTTTGATCACATTTTTTTTACCGGCAGCCCGCGAGTCGGTTCTATCGTCATGAGTGCCGCGGCCAAAACCCTGACTCCGGTTACTTTGGAACTGGGCGGCAAGAGTCCCTGTATCGTTCATGAAGATGCCAAACTGGGTGTTGCGGTTAAACGAATTGTTACTGGTAAATTTCTAAATGCCGCTCAGACTTGTGTTGCACCTGACTACGTCATGGTGCACAAATCTGTTAAGGAAGAGTTTCTGACCAGACTCAGAGACCGCATTGTGGAAGTGTATGGCGAAGATGCCAGCGCCAGTCCGGACTTCTCTCGTATTGTCAACGACAATAATTTTCGGCGTATTTGCAGCCTGATCGACCAACAAAAAGTTGTTGTTGGCGGACAAAGTGATGCGGATTCCCTCTTTATTGCACCAACGGTGATGCGCGATGTGACGTTGGCTGACAAAGTCATGTCCGAGGAGATATTCGGACCGGTGCTACCGGTATTGGACTATGAGTCGCTTAGCGATGTCTATGAAATCGTGGATCAGCTACCGCATCATCCACTGTCCTGCTATATATTTAGCGAAAGCACAGAAATTCAGAAAGAAATCGTCGACACGATCCAGTTTGGCGGCGGTTGCATCAACAACTGCATATTTCACCTTGCCAATGATCACCTTCCATTTGGCGGCGTTGGTGAGAGCGGTATCGGTGCGTATCACGGAGTTCACGGATTTGAGCGTTTCTCACACAAGAAAGCCGTTCTCAAATCCGCGACATGGATAGATCTTCCGTTAGCTCATGTACCTTATGGCAAGAAGATCAAACTCCTTCGGATGGTCATGAAATAGATTTTTTTGAAGTTAGCCAGGGGAGGTTAATGCCATGAGCTCTTCATTCAAAGCGAAGCGCAATAGAGTCTTGATGAGAGGCTTCAAGATTGTGGGCCAAATAATGACATGGCCCAAGCCCACCTTGTTCACAGGAGTGGGGTCTTCGCTCGAATTGTGTTCAGCCATCGGGCAAATGGGAACCCGCAGGGTTTTGATTGTTACGGATGCGGGCCTGGTAAAAATCGGCCTGCTGGATGATATCCAGAAAAAGCTGACGGAAAGTGGCGTGGAAGTTGTTGTCTATGACGGCGTTGAACCCGATCCTACTTACAATCAAATAGAAGCCGGTCTTGCGATGTTGCTGAAGAATGACTGCGAAGCCATTCTGGCAGTGGGCGGCGGCTCACCTATTGATGCCGCAAAGGTAATTGCCGCAAGAGCCACCAACGACAAACCTATCGAAAAATTGGCGGGCTTGTTCAAGATCAGACAGGAATGCTTGCCACTCTATGTCATTCCGACCACGGCCGGCACCGGTTCCGAGGTGACTGTTGCGGCTATCGTTTCGGATCCGGTTACCAATACGAAGACGCCCGTGATGGATCCTAAAATAGTGCCCCTGATGGCGGCGTTGGATGCATCGCTGATGACGGGACTTCCCCCGGCGATAACAGCCGCAACGGGCATGGATGCCTTGACGCATGCCATCGAGGCGTACATCTCGATCAATGCGTCGGAAGAAACGGACCGTTACGCGCTGGCCGCGACGAAGATGGTCATGAAAAACCTCCCTGTCGTCTATGCAAATGGTCAGGACATTGAGGCCCGACAGAGTATGGCGCTGGCATCTTGTTTCGCCGGCCTGGCGTTTACAGAAGCCAGTCTCGGCTATGTTCACGCAATCGCTCATAATTTCGGCGCTTTTTATCACACACCTCATGGAGTGGCCAATGCCATTGTCTTGCCACATATCCTGGAGTTTTCGAAAGACAGTGCTGCAGATCGTTTGGCTGATCTAGCCGTCGCGAGTGGTTTGCAAACAGGTGGTGAAAGTGAAGAGGAACTAGCTGATAAATTTATTGATCACATCCGTTCAATGCTGAAGGCGTTTGATATTCCCGAAAAACTGGACGCCTTGAAGGAAGAGGACATTCCCGCAATTGCAAAAGCGGCTTTGAAAGAAGCACATTACAATTACCCTGTTCCCGAGTATATGGAGCAGGCTCAATGCGAAGAAATATTGCATGGGTTGCGGGCTTGAAGTCATTACGCGTCGCACGCCTCGGAACAGCAGAGCAGCCAGTCATACTCGCTGCCGGATTGGTCTGCTACAACCGACGACAGCTTCACCACAGCTACAATCGGTATCGTCTATCCGGGCCTGTTCGAGAAGCTGGATGTTAATCTGGAATATGGCTGGGCTGACTCGCGGGGAAGCATTGAAAATGATACAAACGGACTGCCGACATCCTTTCCGGACCTGCAATATCTTCGGCAAAACTACTGGTGCCTGGAATCAATAATAGCGTTGCCAGAAAACTTCGAAGCGCAAACATACCGCTCCCTCCACTTACGATAC
>JAAXQF010000598.1 GCA_012974435.1 Desulfuromonadales bacterium
AGACATCAGATACTACCCAGCAACAATAGCTGACATGGTAAGCAAACAATCGCAATCGACCATGGTAGATGGCCGATGAGATACTATCACGAAAGTCCGCTCACCTTTCAAACAAACTATTAAATCACGAATCTGCCGATCATTCTCCTCATCCAGCGCACTGGTCGCCTCATCGAAAATCAAAATTTCGGGATCTCGATATAAAGCCCTGGCAATGGCGATGCGCTGTCTCTGGCCACCAGAGAGGCGGATGCCCCGCTCGCCGATCTCCGAGTCGATTCCATTGGGGAGTTTCGGCAAAAAGTCCACCGACGCCTGTCGGCAAGCTTCGAGAACCCTGTTGCGATCTATTGCGTCCTGACGAACGCCGAATGCGACATTTTCTGCCAGTGAACCGTCAAAGATGTAAGGAAATTGTGGCACATAGGCTATTTTTTGCCGCCACAAGGGCAGCTCCGCATCTCCCAGTAAACGATCGTCAACATAGATCGCACCCTCATCAGGCTTGAGAAGACCGACAATCAAGTCTACAAGGGTACTCTTGCCGCAGCCCGATGGCCCCATGATACCTACGGACTGCCCCTTTGGGATCACTAGAGAAAAATCCTGAAGAATCGGACTGCCTGACTCATAGGAAAAGGTTACTTTCTCAATCTTCAACTCTTTTTTGAATTCCAGCTTCTGCGCGGGTAGCGATACCGGCAAACAGTCAGTTTCATTTGTGAGAAAATTCATCATCGAATCCACATAGGGTCGTGCGGCCCGGATGCTTGAGAAGGCGGAGACGATGCGATTCACGGCAGGCAGGCTTCGCCAGGCGGTGACGGCAATCAATGCCGTGGTGCCGGTGGTTTCGAGGGGTGAATACCCGAGGCCCAGAACCATGAAAAGAACCACCAGAGCTATGATGACGAAACCCAATGCCTCAAGAACCAGAAGGGGGGATTCCTTCCAGAAATGTAGCTTGCCGAAATTACGAGCATAGCTGCGACCGTGTTGACGGAAGGCATCTACAAAAAGTTGCTGGCAACCGACAATGAGCACATCTTTAATAGCGTGGACGGAGCGGGTCAACTGGCGATTCATGCCGATTTCGGAGCTTCGGCACGCTTTGGATGAGGCGTCGAGACCGCGGCGAAGGAGTAGATACACGCCAACTCCGGCACAGCACAGAAGGCCCAGAAACACCAGAGTTACCAGAGGCTGTGTGAGAAGGAGTCCCATGAAAAGAACAAACAACAGGAAGGTTTCCGCTGCAATCCTCAGGCTTGGTGTGACCAGACCGCGCCCGAGATGAACTCTCCAGTTAACCATCTGAACCAGATCGGCGCTGGTCTGGGTAAGGTGCCAGCGGTAGTCCCGGTGAAGTATATCGTTGAGTACCCTTGAGCCCAAATAGGCTTCCAGGTTGGCGCTGAAACGGGCGATGCAGTAGGTGACAAAACCGCTCAAAACGGTCCTGACTGGCAAGACAAGAATCAACAGCAGGCTCAACAGGACAATTAGCTGAGTCGGGGTCGCCAGTGACGATTCGAATAACGCGTGTGACCTGAGCCACTGAATGTAGGTGATATCGAATGTCGAGAGGGGGTCAGAGATCGCAGCGGCATAGAAGGCTATAAAACCTACCGACAGGGTTTCAACCAATGCCAGCGAGAGCATCAGGACGATTAGATATCGAAACGTCTTTCGATCATCCCGGGTACAAAGCCTATAGATGCGATAATATATGGATGCTCGCCAGTTGATGGTCTCTCGAAGTCCCTTGAACAAATCCATATTCTTTCTCACTCTATCGGGATACGAGGGATTTCATCATGCAGTATTCCCTTTTTAATCCGGTGAAGGCGGTTCGCAATAGTGGACACCATGCAATATTCAAGCAGCCCCCTACCCTTACACAGAAAAATAGACGCTCCCGAGCACCATCAAGAGCCACACCAGCCCAACCAGAAACATCATCGGATCTTTTAGCAGTGTCTCGGTCGGATCGCCGCCGGTCTTTCCGTCTTTTATCGCTACAATGTACCGGAAAAGCCCGAAGCAGCACAAGGGAACGCTCCAGATCAGCTTTCCTTTGGTAATGGCGTACATGGTGTACGTCACCAGGACAGAAGAGGCAGAGATCAGCATAAATGCTTCAAGACTCCCTGCGGGATAACGTTTCAACACCTCCCTATGCCGGGAAGCATTTTCCCCGAGCGCCTCCTGCTCGGCGAGACGTTTTCCTGCACTGAGAAATAGGGCCAGCAGCAGAACCGTAAGAAAGAGCCAGTCGGAAACTTGAATAGAAAAAACGGCGCCTCCTGCGAAGAGGCGAAAGACAAAGCCTGAGGCGATACAGAAGATGTCTAATACGGGCTGGTCCTTTAGCAGGGTCGAGTAGGCGAGAGATAGTGCGAGGTAGGCAAGAAACCAGAACCAGTAGATTGCGGGCAATGATGCAGCAAGGGCAAAGGCAGCGAGCATCAAAAAAACAACCAGACACCAGGCGGCGACAGGTTTGACAGCCCCCGATGCCAGGGGCCTGTTCTTTTTTTTGGGATGAAGACGGTCGCGTTCCCGGTCAAAGAAATCGTTGACAACGTAAGTCGCGCTTGATGCGAGGGAAAATGAGAAAAACGCCAGTGCGCCGGGGAGCAACTCGCCCCTGGTTATCCATTGTCCGCTTAAAAACAGCGGGAACAGAAGCATCAGATTTTTAATCCACTGATGAATGCGCAGCAGTCGAAAAATATCAAAAAAGACCAAGGTCTATCTCCAAGGTTAGTCAGACGACTCGATCTGCTGCACACTTCTACAGATAAAAAAAGCCTGCTTAACGCACAAGCCTTTTCATTGTGGCAGAGCATCGTCATAAAGGTCAAACAGGCTCTGCAGCTCTTGCGCGAGCCTATTTTTTTCAGAATCGTTCATTGTTTCTGCTATGCGCAGGTCGTACAATTCCACCATTGCCTCACGAGCGGGGCCGTGTTTGCCCATTTTTCTTTCCAGGACGGTCACAAGAGCAGCCTCAGCCTCAATCAAACGACTTGACTCCGTAAGCGC
>JAAXQF010000600.1 GCA_012974435.1 Desulfuromonadales bacterium
TCCATTGCGGGAGCGGCACATAAAATTGTCATGTTTTTGACTGAGCCAATTAACGCTTATTTTTATCAAGCTGCAGTCTGAACTGTCCGTGTAACTAAAGCCACTTAAGCACCATATCATCGTCAGGGAGGGAAAGGTGTTTTTCGCAAGGTGGGCAGAAGCCCTTTTTCTGGCCAAACCTCTTTCGCCCGAGGGTATAAGCTCCCATAAAGAGGCCGAATATACGGCAGCAATCCTGTCCCTGTCATGATCACACCAGACCCTTGCAAAAAGGGGCTGGAATCTGGGCCAAACAAACGAATTTGCAGCCGGTTCATGGAAAGTCCGACAGCCTCCTTGAACCAGAATACCTTTTACCCTAGAACCTGGCCCTTTCGCAATTGAACCCCTTAACCGGAATGAGCTGCTATAATTGGTGGATATTTGTTTATAAACAAACAGGTTTTTCGCTAGATACGGATGCTTAGATACTTTCTTTAAAGAGGCATTAATGCTGCGTATACTCGTCGTACTTGTGCTGCTGCTCTGTTGTTGGGCCGCACCCGCACTGGCCACCGAGAAATTTGCCGCGCAAACGGAGCAGGACTGTGGCCACTGCCATCTCGGATCCCTCGGGCGGTGGTGAGCTGACCATCCAGGGTGAAGATTTCGTCACCGCTCAGGCCGCAGCGGGGAGACCGGTCACCCCCTCCGGATCCGCCCGACTGTTGCGCCTGCTGGCCGGCAGCCTGCATCTGCTCACTGCGGTTTCCTGGTTCGGCACCATCTTCTATGTCCACCTGGTCCTCAAACCGGCCTACGCCTCCAAGGGGTTGCCGCGCGGTGAGGTGCGGGTCGGACTGGTTTCGATGGCGGTGATGACGCTTAGCGGCCTCTACCTGGCCTGGTTGCGGTTCGATTCCTGGCAGAGCCTGATTGATACCCGCTTCGGTCAGTTGCTGCTGGTCAAGGTTGGACTGTTTGCCATAATGGTCACTATGGGCCTGATCGCGGTGTTTATTGTCGGCCCGCGTCTGCGTCGGCGCAGAACTGAAATTACCGAGATTGAGCTGGGGGATATGACCTCTGAGCAACTCGCGCTCTGTGACGGCCTTGAGGGGCGGCCAGCCTGTTTTGCCTTTAAAGGCAAGGTCTACGACGCAAGCCAGAGCCCGATGTGGAAGAAGGGGCAGCATATGCAGCGCCACTCGGCCGGTGGCGATCTGAGCGTTGCCCTCGGCCAGGCCCCGCATGGTGAGGATCGGATCATGCGTCTGCCCGAAGTCGGTGCGCTGCTGTCCTCGGGTGCCGCAAGCGGGGACCGGCCGAAGATGCAATTCTTCTTTCTCGCCTATCTCAATCTGACCCTGGCGGTGGCCATCCTGCTGGTGGTGGCCCTCTGGCGCTGGGGTTGATTGACCTGTTGGGTGCTGCAGTGATTTGTCGCCACGATGCGCAGCTAGCGCGCCGGTTTGAAGCGGTCATTACGTGAGCGATGAGTTTATGTGTGCAATCGGGGGGTAATCTCGGCGATCACTTTGCCAGCGCCGGCAAAGTGATCGAGTTAGGCAAGAGTGGTTTGCGACAGGTTGATGCTTATCCGCTCTCGCGTCCTCTTGTTATCTGTTCGCCCAGAACGGTGACCCGCGCAACCCAACATTAGCTTTGCGCCCCATGTAGTAGATGTTATATTCCTTGACTCCCATTTGAAACTTTTCGGCGATTCAGAGTAACAAAAAGCCCAAGTATTTCTAAATTTTACAGCCTTGGTTGATGACTCGTCCTGCTTGTCTTTTCAGTTACATGCAATAGGAACCATTTCAATGCAGCTCAAACTAGAAGAACTCCCCTACCAGCAGCAAGCGATTACTTCAGTCATTCGGCTATTTGAAGGGCAGGAACGTAATTCCTTCGACAATGCCACGGATGAGGGGATTCGTTTCAACTATCTGCGGTTGTCCCCAGAGCATCTAGCCGCCAACACGCGCACTGTCGCGGAAGCTAACGGTGTCAGCAACGAAAATCTCAAGGCACATGTCGAGCCTGATTTCTGTATCGAGATGGAGACCGGTACCGGCAAGACCCTGGTCTATTTGAAAACCATCTTCGAACTCTACAAAGAGTTCGGTTTTTCTAAGTTCATCATCCTGGTCCCTTCGGTCGCCATTCGTGAAGGGGTGCTGAGCAGTTTCGCCACATTTGCTGACCAGCTCGAAGCGCTTTACGGCTTCCGGCCGGACTGTTTTGAATACGACAGCGCCCGGTTGCACAAGGTTTCGACCTTTATCGAAGCCCAGCACCCGCAAATCATGGTCATGACGCTGCAGTCCTTCAACAGCGAGGACCGTATCCTCAACCAGGCCCAGCGTGAAGATCTGTTCGCCAACCTGCCGTTTATCGAAGCTCTGGGGCGAACCCGGCCGATCATCCTCATGGATGAACCGCAGGAGGGGATGGATACTCCCAACGCCGTCGCCCGGATCGCCAAGCTCACCCCACTGTGCAAACTGCGCTACTCGGCGACCCACAAGGTAATGCGCAACCTCATCTATCGCCTGACCCCTTTTGACAGTTACCAACAAGGTCTGGTGAAGAAGATCGAGGTACTGTCGGTCGCCGAAAAGAATGATGAAGCCACCCTGAAGATTGAAGTCGAAGAGGTTCGGACCTTCAAGGACGGTCGCGATCCGCAGGTCAAGCTGCTCGCCTGGCGTTATTCGACCACAAAAAATGCCTACGAGTATAAAACGACGCCTTGGCTTAAGGTCGGTGATGATCTGGAAGCAAAGTCCGGCAATGTCAGTTATCGGGGGTTTCGCATTGCCCGTATCGGCAAGGGGCTGCGCGATCGGAGCTTCAAGGTCCATTTCGACAACGGCACGGAACTGGTCGAAAAAGAACGCTCACGTGACTTTGCCGGGATCTTCGGCGAGCAGTTGTACTGGCTGATCGATACCCATTTTCGCAAGCGGAACAAACTGCGAACCAAGGGGATTAAGTGCCTGTCGCTGATTTTTATCGACCGGGTCGATAATTACGTGCGCGAGGACGGCTTGATCCGCACCCTG
>JAAXQF010000180.1 GCA_012974435.1 Desulfuromonadales bacterium
ATGACAGGCCACCAGATCGGGAGAATAGCTGCGCAAGGCCTGCCTGAGCTCGAAAAAAGCCCGGATATCCCTCAAGGGGTGAATCGCGCGCTGCAGGAAACGCAGAGACACAAAAGGGACTGCGGAAGCCTTCAACAACTCGGTAAATGGGCCCTGCTGCCCGACAAAAACCGCCAGCTGGTGGCCTGCATCATTCAGCGCAACGGCAAGATCACGCACATGGATATGTGCACCACCGATAGTGTCTGAACGGGTGATAATCTGGGCAATTTTCATCGGATACCAAACAGCTTGGGGTTAATTGGGGACAGATTTATTTATTGGGCCGGCTCGGCCGCCCGGGTCCGCGCAACCCTATCCGTCGATTAATCCGCAATTCAACCTCTGCCACAAATTGGGCGTCACCAGTTAATTGTCCACGCAACACTGCTTTTCGTATTTTTTCCTGCTCGTGCTCTGCCACTTTCTCCGCCAAAAACTTACGGTAATGATGGCGGCGCTCTATTGCAGAAGCTCCCAAAGCAAGGTAGAGCGGATCTAAGTCGAGCCAGGGATATTGGATCAATTCAACTTTGGAGCGGCAACTCGACCAAAGATAGTCCGAAGGATCAGCACACATCCTGGCAACGACAGGATTCAACTCGATATAACGACAACAAGCCAGCAGGTAATTATCACTGTCAATCGGACTTGAGCGGAATCGGCCCTCCCACAAGGTTCCTGTCCGGCCATTTTGACGGTTAACGAACCTTGTCTGACGACCAGCGACGCGCTTCATAAGCTTAGCGAGGTTTTCAACGTCAGTCCCTGGATCAATAATCAGATGGATATGATTGGTCATTAGACAAAACGCATAGACCTTGCAGCCAAAGAATTCCTTGAACTCAGCGAGATTATCCAGGTAATAGAGATAATCTGCTGCATCAGCAAAAACCGCTTGGCGATTATGGCCCCTCTGGATCACGTGATGAGGGTAATCTGGGAGGACTATACGAGAAGTTCGTGGCATGAGACCCTAACTAACATGACGACATCGAAAGATCAATAACATATCTGTCCCCTTTTCCCACCTTTCCCAAATCACGAAACTTGACGCTGTAGCAAATGGCAAGCATAATGTCAACAACATCAAACGACATCAAGGAGACTCATATGTCACAAGTCACAGCACGACTACCAGACGAAGTCGTCTCAGCCCTGGACCGCGCGGCTCACGCACTGCATCGATCGCGAGCCGACATCATCCGCCAGGCAATAGAAGCCTATATTGAAGATTTCGATGACCTTTCGATCGCCATTCAACGCTTACGTGATCCGGCAGATGAAACTATTGACTGGCAGGAGGCAAAACGTGCCTTACTTGCTGAAGATTAAACAAAGCGCCCTTAAAGAGCTAAAAAAGATTGACACCCCAGACCGCCGCCGACTGATTGAAGCCATCGACAACCTCCCTGCCAACCCCCATGTTGGTAAACTGCTTAAA
Organism: Desulfuromonadales bacterium; assembly: GCA_012974435.1. Classification (GTDB taxonomy): domain Bacteria; phylum Desulfobacterota; class Desulfuromonadia; order Desulfuromonadales; family BM103; genus M0040. Next base: position 1,484 of record JAAXQF010000180.1, read on the forward strand.
GGAGAGTTTTCTGGCCTGCGGAGAATACGAGTCGGCCAGTTCAGAATTATTTATGAAATCAACGAGGGAGAAGTCTTAATCCTGATTCTCCGTGCCGCGCATCGAAAAGACATGTACCGTTAGTCCTCTCCCGGCACACAAAACAACAATAATTAAATCTGCCCACTTTTTCACTTTGACATTAAAGAAACAACGCCTATCAAAAAACATCTTCACACCATGAACATCAAGTAACTTCTATCCTACGGCCACCTTCATTTTACCGTCAAACACTGCTCGTGCCGTAGATATTCCGCGTAAATATCTTTTTTGCCGTACTGCTGCCAACTCCACAAGTTTTTCCGGAGTGCCGACCGCGCAACCGAACTCTTTTAGGAGATGGCCAGCGTAATCAATAAACACATCAGCATCTATACCAAGGCGAGTTAAAATAGCAGGTGTTTTTTCAAGAATACAGCCGCATTTATTAGGATGAATAACCCGTCCAACACAATCGACCAACTCAAAATAATCATCAAAGGAAAAGGGTATCCCAGCAGACAAGCTACAGGTGGGCTCAAACGGTAGTAATGGTGATTGTTTAAGTTTCTGGAAGACAGATTCTTTGCGTAAGTTCAACACCAGACTGCGCTCTCTTGTCGATGCTGAATGTTGTTTTAAATCAGTCAGTTCTGATACTTCTATATCAGAATCAATAGTCTTTTTTTCTACTGAAATATTGGATAAATCATCGATACGTTGCTTAACAGATGTATGGCGACTCCCCTCAGGTGTTTCGGCAATACCAGCACGGATGGGATTCAAATCTACATAAGCCATAGCTGTTAACAGCGCCTGTTCGTCGAGTAACGCCTGACTCTTGAAGCGCCCTTCCCAGAAACGCCCAGTGCAATTATCTTCAACATTCGCCATACGAGCAATACTCTCGTTGAGAACGCGCATCATCCACGATAAATCGCATAAACGCCGCCGGTAGAGTTCGACCCACTGCCCTACTCTGTCAAGTTCTGAATCACTCATCTCGCTGCGTGCATCAGTAAGATAGCGCTGAACGAACAGCGGACCAGTGAAAAGTTGCGTCCAGCGTTGCAATACTTCTTCATCGCTCCACCCTCTGGTACGTTCTTCATCAATTCGTACAACCAGGTGGTAATGGTTACTCATTACTGAATACGCAGCAATATCTATCGCAAACACCGAAGCCAGTTTACGCATACGCGTCTCGATCCAACCGCGACGGTGCTCAAAGCTCATTCCTGTTACGGTATCTTCACCACATAAATAAGCACGACGCACACAACGACACACCACATGGTACCACGGGGTGTCGGATAGAGAGACTAGGCTGGATCGTGGCATGGTCATATGAAAATACCCCATAAAAAGTTAAATCGAGCGCTGTGAAGACAGTATCGCATAAGGAATGCTATGTCAACAAAGTGGGTGTCCTATTGTGCCTTATCGTGTTCAGCCCTTCGCTGTGGTGGTTAGCCCAGCTACTATGGCGTCTGCTGACTTCTGTCGGCCCATCGGTACAGCTTACGATGCACCTAGCTCAAG
>JAAXQF010000342.1 GCA_012974435.1 Desulfuromonadales bacterium
GTCCCTATGTGGCCATGTCCGATAAAGATTTCGCCCCCTGGGCTCCAGAGGAAAACTCCCCGGAGGTTGGTTCTTATCTTTCTGTTTTGACTGAAATTGTCTTAAAGAAAGAATCAGAGAACTTTTAACGCAATGACGCTATGGAAAGGCTAGCAGCGTGTCGGACTTTCCATGAACCGGCTGCAAAACCAGTCGATTGGCCCATATTTCAACTCCTTTTTGCCCCATAGCTACGGCTATGAGCCTGCAAACGAGCTAAAATCTGATCTCAATCGTCCAAGTTTTCGCTTCGGTCCGGCAAGTCCGACAAGCTGCTAGAGGCGAAAAGGGTAATCCTTCTGTGAAAAAGTTACTCTTTACGTTCTTTCATCATCTTTGCGTCTTTGCGTTAAATGTAATAGCTTTATCGGTATTGTTGCATCCCTCGTCCCGCACCACTCGTCACGGAACTTTATGCCTGAACTTCCAGAAGTAGAAACTACCCGCCGTGGCATTGAGCCACTGGTTGCCAATAAGGTCGTCGCACAGGTTCTGATTTACAATGGTTCTCTACGTTGGCCTGTCCCTCCGGAGCTGACAAGTCTCTTACCTGGCCAGCAGGTTAATGCTGTCGACCGGCGCTCCAAGTACCTGCTGTTTGCCTTTTCGTCAGGCACCATGATTGTCCACCTTGGTATGACCGGACATTTGCGGGTCGACTCTTTACAAGCAGAAAAACGCAAACACGATCATGTTGAAATTATTTTTACCGATGGTACGGCCTTACGTTATAACGACCCCCGACGTTTTGGCTCCATCCTCTGGACCGTTGACGATCCATTGCAACATGTTCGTTTGTCGGCCCTGGGCCCGGAACCGTTCGATCGTAAATTCAATGCGACCTATCTCCATAAACTGTCACGTAACCGCAAAGTTGCGGTCAAGCCGTTTCTGATGGATGCTCACGTTGTGGTCGGCGTTGGTAATATCTACGCGAGCGAAGCGCTCTATCGTGCCCATATTGCTCCTGCTCGACCGGCTGGAAAAGTTAGTAAGGCTGCCTACGAACGCTTGGTTCAAGCCGTTACAGTCATTCTTACTGATGCGATTGCTGCCGGCGGCACCACGATCAAGGATTTTGCAAACAGCGAAGGTAAGCCAGGATATTTCACACAGGAACTACGTGTTTATGGGCGGGCAGGGCAGAAGTGCAAAGCCTGTGATACGCTCGTCAAACAGATCAAGCTTGGGCAGCGCTCGACTTTCTACTGCCCCAATTGTCAGAAGTAACTTACACAGGATCAAAGATGAAAGACGGGGTTTTCATGGAAGGCTTTAATTTTACCATCCCTTATATCGTTCGCGTTGTTGATGTTAATTACGGCGGTCACGTCGCAAACTCCGCTGTGCTGAATTTTTTCCAGGATGCTCGTATTGCCTATCTGAAAAATCTTGGTGATTACTCTGAGATGAATATCGGAAGTGCATGCGGAATCATCCTTCCGGAAGCTCACGTTAAATATCTGGCCGAAATGTTCCTCGGAGATGAGCTGGTGATTGGAGCCAGAATCACGAATGTCAGTCGCTCGTCATTTACTATGTGCTACCGGATAGAGCGTGATAGCGAAGCAATGGCAGAAGGGGAGACGGTACTGATCTGCTTTGATTATGAAAAGCGTAAGCCAAGACGTCTTGATGCGGTGTTTAAAGAGAAGGTTTCCGCCTTCGAGGCCTAATCGCTGGCAACTCTGTGAGCGTTGGGAATACGCTGTACGGCCAACAGGGAGACTATGCTGAAAATGGCCCCGACGACAAAAGGTATGCGGTAATCAACCATCCAGAGTGCACCACCGATAACCGGCATGACCACAGCCGCGATGTGGTTGATGGTGAAGCCCACCGCCATGCTTGGCGCTATATCCTGTGGGTCTGCGACCTTCTGGAAGTAGGTGCGGATCGCGATTGAAAAATTGAACAGGATATGATCGAGGATATACATCGCCACAATCACCCCTTTTATATCAACGAAAGCATAAACCAGGAAGATGGCGATCAGACCGCCATACTCAATGGATAACACCCGACGCTCGCCGAAGCGGACGATGGCACGACCGATAAGTGGGCTTAAAAAGAAGTTGACCGCGTTATTGGCAACAAACAGCAGGGTGATCTCGGTGACCGTACACTCGAAAACCTTGACCAGCAGGTAAACCGAAAAGGCCATGAATATCTGACGCCTGGCGCCGGCCATAAAGGTGAGAAAGTAGTAAAGAGAGTATCTTCGCCGGAGGATCATCTTGCGATGCTGCGGCACCACATTCCTATGAGTCGGATCCTGCAACAACCCCCATATGCCCGCAACAGCGACCAAAGTCCCCACCGTTAAGAACATGACCTTGTAACTGAACGCCAACCCCATTAGGAACAGAAGTAAACCAACAACGATGCTGGTCGCTGCGGCAAGGCTTCGCAGTCTGCCGAAGATCAGAGGCGAAGTGGCATTGTCGAAATACTGCAATGTTAACGACTGGTTGGTTGTTTCGAAATAGTGAAAGCCGAAGCTCATGATCAGCGTGGTAATGATCAACCCGGTGAAGCTGGGGAACAGGCCCGTCAGAGCTGTGCCGATGCCGAGTAAGACCACTGAGAGGGCTGAAAGACGATGCTCACGGATCACCAGCATGACGAAAACCGCCAGCAGAGCCAGAAAGCCTGGAATTTCACGCACCGAACCGATGACTCCGACCTGAAAGCCATCGAGTCCGGCAATCTCAACCGCGAAGTTGTTAAAGAGGATCATCCAGCACTGCAGGCCAACGACCGAAGCTGCGGTTTGTACTATCAGGAAGCGCAGCATGGGGCGCTGTTCGCTTGTTACCATTCACTTGGCCTTTCGGATTCGGGTACTAAACAGTAGGTAGTGTGCGTCAGATTCTGACAAAAGATAAAGAGAAATTATCCATTAAATAATGAAGAGGGGGTATTTCTTTAAAGCTTGCTTCGATGTGGCTATATAGGAACGGAATTATAACCCAAACAAAGGTTGTAAGGTTTTAACGC
>JAAXQF010000451.1 GCA_012974435.1 Desulfuromonadales bacterium
CTTTTTCAACGATGCGCGCGTAATCGTCCGAAGTATCCAGACCGGTGCCCTCGGGCGCTTTGATTTCGACAAAAGCCCGGTTCGGTTCGGTTTCGGCAAACAGTTCAACGCCGAGAATCTTGGCATTGACCATGCCGCCAAAGATGCCGCAGATAACAAGCAACACGGCCACGGAGAGACCGATCGTCGCACCTTGATGCTTGAGCGCCCATTGCAGCACCCTCTTGTAGAAACGCACGATACGAGTCCGCTCCACATCCGGCTGCACCTCGCCTTTTTTAACCCGCATGAAGGTAGCGCAGACGGTCGGGTTAATGACCAGTGCGACAAACAGCGAAGAGGTGAGGGTAATGATCAGAGTCAGAGGCAAGAACTTCATGAACTCACCCATCAAGCCCGGCCAGAAGGTCATGGGGAAAAAGGCGCAGAGGGTGGTAATCGTCGAACTGATCACCGGCCAACCGACCTCACTCGCCGCGATCCGTGCAGCATCAACCCGGTTTTTACCTTCCTGCATGTGGCGGTAGATATTTTCGACGATAACAATGGCGTTATCGACCAGCATGCCGAGCGCCAGCATCAGGCTGAAGAGCACCACCATGTTGAGGGTCATGCCGAGCGCCTGGATAATCGAAAACGACATCAGCATGGAAAAGGGAATCGCCAGGGCAACAAAGAAGGAGTTGCGCAAGCCCAGGAAGAGGAAGAGCACCGAGATCACCAGGAGCAGACCGGTGAGGATGTTGTTCTCAAGCTCCGAGACCATGTTGCGGATGTCTTTGGACTGGTTGAGGGTCACCGAGAGCTCGACCCCGTCCGGCATCAATGGCTTGGCGTATTCGAGCAGGGCAAAGACCCGGTCGGTCAGCTCAATGATATTCTCGCCGGTGCGCTTCTTGACCGCCAGGGTCACGCTCGGTTTGCCGTTGAGGCGGGCGTAGCTTTTGGCGTCTTCAAAGGTGAAATCTATGGTCGCCATATCCTTGTAGTAGATCGGCTTGCCGTCGCGCACCACCATCACCAGATTGTCGATCTGTGCAGGGTCGGTAAATTCGCCGGGGATACGTAGCAGATACTTGCCCTGACCGATATCAATGCTGCCACCAGGGATATTGACGTTCTCGCGGGCCACCGCTGTGACGATTTCGTTGAAGGAGACCCGGTAGGCGGCCATGCGGTCAGGATCGATCTCTACGCGCACCTGGTTTTCACGACCGCCGGTCAAGACCACATCGAGCACGCCCGGGATTTCCTCGATATGTTCTTCGAGTTCCTCGGCCACTCCTTTAAGGAGCGTTTCCGAAACTTCACCGGAAACCGCAACCATCAGTACCGGGAACTCTGCCAGGTTGACTTCGAGGATTTGCGGATCATTTTCCAGGTCAGCGGGCAGGTCGCCCTTGGCCTGGTCTACTTTGTCGCGCACCCACTGGATGGCGTCGTCGATATCGACTTCGGGAATAAACTCGACGGTAATCATCGAGGACCCCTCGGCGCTCACCGAGCGAACCTCTTCAACGTTTTTCAGGCCGCGTAGTTTGCGCTCGATCGGGTTGGTGATCAGCGATTCGATATCGCTTGACGACACCCCCTCGTAGGGAGTCACCACCAGCACATAGGGGATGGTGATATCGGGTGTCGACTCGCGCGGCAGGGTGGCATAGCTGTAGATGCCGACCACGATGATGATCAGCATCAGGGCAAAGACCGTGCTGCGCTGCCGGATTGCGGCATTGGAGATCAACATATCAATCAGCCTCGACTTTCACTCTGGCGCCATCAGCCAACAGCTGATGTCCTTTAACAATCAATTTTTCATCAAGTCTCAAGCCCTCCAGGATGACGGCCTGGTCACCGATCACGCGATCAATCTTCACCGGACGCAGCTGCGCCTGCCCTTCGGCTTCGACGTAGACCACCTTGCGGCCATCGAGATCAACCACTGCATAGAGAGGGATTGCAATCGCACCTTTGAGCTCTCGCCGCAAGGCATCAATACGGACGATCATACCGGGGCGCAACTGTCGATCCTGATTGTCGACCTCGACCTTGGCCAGGTAGGTGCGGGTCAGCGGGTCTGCTTTGTACGCCAGATGCACCAGCTTGCCGCTGCGATGGATCTCTTCCCCGGTGTCGATCTGGGCCTGAACGACACTCACCTCTTCTCCGGGGTGGAAATAACGAACGTCCTTTTCCGGCACATCAATCAGCACCTTGAGACGATCCACCTGCACCACCAGCGCTACTGGATCACCGGCTTTTACATATTCGCCGCGTTCCACCATACGATCATCAAGAACACCTGCGACCGGTGCTTTAATGATGCTTTTCTGCAGAGCAATGCTAGCAAGCTTCCGATTCTGCCGGGCCGCCTCATATGCGGTTACGCTATTATCGTATTCCTGTTGACTAACCAGGTTTTCGGCCACCAGCCGTTGTAACCGCTGCATCGCCTTCTCCTTGATATCGGCGTCAACCCGGTTGCGCTCCAGGTTGGCCTTCTGACTCACCGAATCGATTGTCATGATCTTTTGTCCGGCGGCCAGCATCTCTCCTTCTTCAGGACCGACCCAATCAACCGTCCCGGCAATCTCTGCCGCTAGAGTCAGGTCTTCCCAGGCGTGCAGAGACCCTGGCAAGCGGAAGCGCTCTTCAAGATCTTGTGCCGTAACAATCTGCACCTTAACCGGGGTTGCCTTGTCATTATCAGTCGCTTGCGCGTCCGAATTTGTTTCACTCGATGAGTCATCTCCGCAGCCCACCAATAGAGGTAGTAGGCAGAGGCTCAAGAGGACCAGATTTCGAATTGCGCTCATGGTGTAACTCCTTCATGCGGCAAGGCCGCGACAATATTGTAGCGTTCGAGATTGGTGCCCATGGCTTCGTACAGGCGGGCCTGAGCTCGGTAGTAATCGGTTTTTGCTGCCACTTCGCGGATCTTCGCATCCACCAGAGCATTCTGAAAGGTCAGGACCCGGAAGCTGTTGGACAGCCCCTCCTGCAAACGACGGGTTTCCTGCTCAAGAGTGGTCTGTGCCAGATCCGCATAACGCTTCGCGACCTTCAGGCGTTCTTTGCCCAGATCGAGGACGGCATGCGCCGACCGAATCACTGTTTCAACGGATATTTCTGCACGTCGCAAGCGATAGATAGATTGTTTGTCCTGTGCTGCGGCATCCCGATATTGAGCTTTTGCGGAGCGGTTTTGCAAGGGAACGCTGAAACGCAACCCGGCATACCAGCTGTTACCATCCTGATCGAAAGCCCGACTTGCTGAGCGATGCCATTGGCCATCGTAATGAGCCTCATCGCCGTCTCCAGAGAGGCCATTGACCCCGAGGCTGGCCTCAAGATCGAGGCTCGGCAAAAGCTGATTATCGGCATAAACCAGGGCGATTTTACGGTTCTTAATCTCCAACCGGGCCTGCTGCAGATCCGGTCGCTTTTCAAACCCAATTGCAAGGGCCTCTGTCAGGGCCGGTTCTTCCTCCTCTGTAACCTCAGGTAAATCGGCCTGCCAGCTCTCTGGCAATTGCGCATCGCCCTGTTCGATCAATTCAAGGAGTTGATTACGTGCAAGGATCATCTGTTGTTCACTGAGAAGCATATTTTCCTCGCGGCCTGCCATGGCCGAGCGGGCCTCGTTGACTTCGGTAACGGGTATGAGGCCGGCGTTAAACTTACGCTGGTTACCATCGAGCAGTTCCTGCGCCAGATCGCGGGCAAGGATTGCGTAGCGATACTCCTCATCGGCTTGCACCAGGTCCAGGTATGCCAACTCGATTTCAGCTGCGAGCTGCTGGGCCTGACTCAAATAGCCGAGCGCCGCCTGCTGCTGTCGTGTTTTGGCAACCTGCAAACTTGCGGTGTTAATATCGATACCCATGTCCTTAAGCAAAGGCTGGGTGAAATCAAGGACCAGGTAAGTCCGATAGGCGGGATCAAGTCGATCGGCCAAAGCGTCAGTGTCATTACTCTCACCAATCAGGCTGAGACGTGTCTCTAAACCAGTGACAAAGGTTTTACTCAACGCCGCCTCGGCACTGCCCTGATCTGTAATAACAAGATCATCAGTAATAATCGCCGAATCCACCGGAAGTTCATTACGACTGACCCCAAGCCCCAACTCGGCCAGGACATCAAAACGACCTTCTTCATCCATGATGCCAGCGTCAGCTCGCTCCACATTGAGGCGGGAGATCTGCAGATCAAAGTTGTATTGAAGACCCAGAGCCAGAGCCTGCTGCAGACTAAGGGTTTCAGTCTCGGCAAAACTCGTAGTTGAGAAGGCCAGCAGGATCAGCGCTATGACTATCTTTCGCATGATTATCCTCACAATTCGAGCTTGCGCTGTTCTAAAAATTGCTGCCTCAACCCTTGCCAACCGGCTTGAACTTCCTCCGAGGCTTGGGCTATCGCCGCTGGACCGTGCAGAGCCTGCAGGACCAGTGAACGGCAGAATATTTTCGCATTCTCCAGGCTCGTTACATCGCCACTGTAAATGGTCGACAGAACCAGAATGTAGAGCGCGTGCAGATGGGCGATCAGGAGCAGAAGCTCACTCTCAGCAGGCAACTCCCCGCGAAGCTGCGCCCGGCCCAGGACCTCTCCGAGCTTGTTCAGGTAACGCATGTCCAGATCGCGGCTCCTCAAGCGGGTATTCTCGCCGGGGAAGGTCATCTCGCGAGCGAAGATGCGACCAAACTCACGATTCTCCGTAACAAAGGTAATCTGTCCCATCATGTAAGCGACCAGCTGGTCAACCAGGGAGGCCTCTTCGTCGATCTTGCGATCCAACGCGGCGAAAGCAAATTCAATCTCAGCCTCGCAATGAGCAAGAAAAATCTCTTCCTTAGCCTTAAAATAGCCGTAAATCGTACTCTTTCCAACGCCTGCCGCGCGGCCCAGTTCATCCATACTTGTCTGCTCAAAACCCTTTTCGGTAAAGAGTTTGACCGCCGCATCGATGATCGCCTTGCGTGTCTGCTGCTTTTTCTGTTCACGGACTCCAGACATAAGAACCTCCAGTTAAAGTCGACTGCGGTCGCAGTTTTTACACCCCAAAGAAGATATGTCAAGACAAAAGTCGACCACAGTCGGTATTTTTCCAAAAGCAACTTCATCAGGCGACAAAAAGACGAGCCATCCAAGCCTGTCTGATTTTGGTTTGACATGGTTTCGGGGGTAGGGTAGAAGGAACCTTGGTCTAATCACTCTACCCTGACTTTTGAAAGGACGTGACAATGAAAAGATTTGCTTTTTTGGCTCTTGCCATACTGATGATCCTGCCCCAGTTGGCGACAACAGCCGAGGCAAACGACAAGAAGATCAAAGCCGGCTTTATCTACGTCGGACCAGTCGGTGACGCCGGCTGGACCTATGCTCACGACGAGGGCCGCAAGGCCATGGAAGAGCTGTCGTTTGTCGAGCCGTCCACCTATATTGAATCAGTTCCCGAAGGTGCCGAATCCGCACGCGTTATCAACGGCCTTGTCCGCAAGGGCCACAACCTGGTCTTTACCACCAGCTTCGGCTACATGGACGCGACCCTCGACGTTGCCAAGCGCAATAAAGACGTCGTCTTCATGCACTGCTCAGGCTTCAAGTCTGCCGAGAACGTTGGCAACTACTTCGGTCGCATGTATGAGCCCCGTTACCTCTCCGGTATCATTGCCGGCAAAATGACCAAGAAGAACATCATCGGTTACGTTGCCGCTTTCCCGATTCCGGAAGTTATCCGCGGCATCAACGCTTTCACCCTCGGCGTACAGAGCGTCAACCCGGACGCACAGGTTCGCGTCGTCTGGACCCAGACCTGGTTCGATCCAGGTGTCGAACGTGACGCAGCCGACAGCCTGCTTGATGTTGGTGCCGACGTGTTGACCATGCACCAGGACGCTCCGGCCACTCTACAGGCGGCCGAAGCTCGCGGCGCTTACGTTATCGGCTACAACTCCGATATGCGGGGATTCGCCCCCAACGCCTTCCTCACCGCGCCGGTCTGGAACTGGGGGCCGCTCTACTCGAAAGTCGCTCAGGAAGTCAAAGATGGTACCTGGAAAACAGAGTCCATCTGGTGGGGCATGAAAGAAGAACTGGTTCAACTTGCCCCGCTTAACGACAAGGTGCCTGCCGACGTTAAAGCGCTGATCGCTGAAAAAGCGGCGGCAATCAAAGCCGGCACCCTGCACCCCTTCGCCGGCCCGATCAAAGACCAGGACGGCAAGCTCCAGGTGGCCGCAGGCAGCACCCATAACGATGGCGAGCTCCTCGGCATGAGCTACTTCGTCAAGGGCGTTCAGGGCACCATCCCCAAGTAATCATACTTTTTTGAGGCCTAAAGACACGCGCCGGTTGATTCCGGCGCGTGTCTCTTTTTATGACTCATGACTGATCTTCTGAAGATCCAGAATATCCGCAAGACTTTTCCTGGCGTCGTCGCCCTGGACGACATCTCTCTGTCTATTGCTCCGGGTGAAATCCATACCCTGCTTGGCGAGAACGGCGCGGGCAAAAGCACCCTGATGAACGTCCTGACAGGGCTTTACCGCCCGGACCGGGGTGAAATCCTGTTTGACGGCACACCGATTCACTTCAACAGCCCGCGTGATTCCCTGGCCGTAGGCATCGGCATGGTCCATCAGCATTTCATGCTGGTGCCTGCCCATACGGTTTTTGAAAACATCCTCCTGGCACTGGACGGTGTTCCTCTGCTCTTCTCCAAAAAAAAATATAAACAGCAGGTGCAAACAATCCTCGACGACCTTGAGCTTGACCTCGACCTGGATGACCCGGTCTGGGGGCTGTCGATCGGTGCCCAGCAATGGATCGAGCTGATCAAATTGCTGGTCCGCGACTGTCGCCTGCTGATTCTGGATGAGCCGACAGCGGTTCTCACTCCCCAGGAAAGCGCGCGCCTCTTCGAAGTCCTGACCCGCCTGCGCGACCAGGGCAAGAGCATCCTCTTCATCTCCCACAAGATGCGCGAAGTGATGAACCGCCTGGCCTCACTGATGATCGGCGAAGACCAGATCCCCATGTGGATCAAACCCGCCTGCAAACGTGACCAACTGGCTCTTGAAATCAAGAACCTCTCGGTTCGCAACACCCGTGGCCGCGCGGATCTCGATAACTTCAACATGAAGCTCTACAGCGGCCAGGTCCTCGGTGTCGCCGGAGTTGCCGGTAATGGCCAGAAGCCACTGGCCGAAGTTCTCACCGGCCTTAAAAAAGCGACCAGCGGCCGGATACTGGCTGGCGATAAAGACATCACCAACAGCACGGCAAGAAGCTCCTACATCGCCGGCATCGCCCATATCCCGGAAGACCGCAAAAGTATCGGCATCGCTCCCGACATGACGGTTGGCGACAACCTGATCATGAAAAACTTCAACTCCAAGATGTTTCGGCGTTGGATCTTTCAGGACCGCGCCGCCATCCGAAAAAACGCGACCGCCAAAATAGATCAGTTTGCGATCAAGGCGGGCCCGGACGGCAACCCGGTTCGCTACCTCTCCGGTGGTAACATTCAGAAAGTCATCATCGCCCGCGAATTATCGGAAAAGCCCGCCGTTCTGGTCGCTCTCTATCCGACCCGTGGCCTCGATATCGGCAGTGCCGAATATGTTCACAAGGTCATCATCGACGGTGCCAACCAGGGCATGAGCACGATTCTGATTTCGGAAGATCTCGATGAGCTGCTTAAACTTTCCGATGAGATCGTGGTGATGTTTCGTGGTCGCCTGGTCGGCTGCGTCGACCCGCAGGAGACCACCCGCGAGGAGATCGGCCTGTTGATGAGCGGCGAGGTGCAGACATGAAACTGATCACGGAAAAACGTGAGCTCTCCTCGCAGCTGTTCAGGTTCATCGCACCTATTATTTCGGTTCTGGTGGCCCTGTTCGTCGCCGGCTTCCTGCTCTTGGCAGCAGGCGTCAACCCGGCACAGGCTTATCTTGAAATCCTCCAGGAGGCCTTAGGCTCCACCTACGGACTCTCCGAAACCCTGGTCAAAACAACACCGCTGATCTTCGCCAGCCTCGGCGTCTCGCTGGCGTTCCGGATGCAGATCTGGAATATCGGTGCCGAAGGCCAGATCTACATGGGCGCCTGCGGCGCCAGTGGAGTCGCGCTCTTCTCCGGTATCGAAAGTCACCCCGTGATGATCACAGCCATGTTCCTGGCTGCGTTCCTCTGCGGTGGACTCTGGGCCGGTGTGGCGGGTGTTTTACGGGCCCGCTGGCGCGTCAACGAAGTCATCGTTACACTGCTGATGAACTACATCGCCATCCTCGGTGTCGACTACCTGATTTACGGCCCATGGAAAGACCCCAAGGGCTTCAACTTCCCTTTGACTGCACAGTTCAGCGATGCTGCCCGACTGACTGAATATTTCGACACCCGCTTCCACAGCGGTTTCTTTCTGGCTCTGTTTTGTGCCCTGGTGCTGTACCTGTTCATGGAGCGCACGGTCTGGGGTTATGAAATCAAGGTCATCGGCAGTAACCCGAAGGCCGCACGCTACGCCGGCATGCGTACCGGTTTGGCGATCTTCGTGGTGCTCTTCTTAAGCGGCGCCATCGCCGGCATCGCTGGCTTCGGAGAGGTTGCCGGCTTGCAGCATCGCCTGCAGCACGGCATCTCCCCCGGCTACGGGTACACGGCGATCATTATCGCCTGGTTGGCCAAGCGCAGTGCTTTAGGTGTTGTCATCGTCTCCTTCTTGATGGGTGTTTTGCTGGTCGGCGGCGATAGCCTGCAGCTCACCTGGCAGCTACCGGTGGCGTTTGTTTCTGCGTTCCAGGGGCTGATCCTCTTTTTCCTGTTGGCCTCCGACTTTTTCATCCATAACCGACTAAAACTGGTCAAGGGAGATCACCATGCTTGAGATACTCCTTGACGCAACCGTCAGAGCAGGCACCCCGATCCTCTTCGCCACCCTCGGCGCGATCATCAACGAACGGGCCGGCATTATCAATCTCGGCATCGAAGGCCTGATGCTGATCGGTGCCTTGGCCGGCTTTGCCGGCACCCAGGCCAGCGGTTCACTCCTGGTCGGTGTTCTGGCAGCCTTTACCGCAGCAATGATTGCCGGCAGCATCCATGCCTTCATCACCGTGCAGTTACGCGGCAACCAGATCGTCAGCGGCCTGGCTCTCACCATGTTCGGTGTCGGCATCACCGCCTTGTTCGGCCGCGGCATGGTTGGCTTGACCATTAAAGGTTTCGAGCGGGTAGCCATCCCCGGCTTGAGCCAGCTGCCGATCATTGGCAAACCTTTCTTCAACCAGGACCTATTGATCTATTTCAGCTTCCTGCTCGTTTTTGGTATCGCTTTCTTTTTCGCCCGCACCCGTTGGGGGCTGGCACTGAGAACAGTCGGCGAGAACCCAGCGGCGGCTGACACCTGCGGCGTACCGGTTCTCTTGTTCCGCTTCCTCGCTGTCACTATTGGTTCCGGAATTGTCGGCATCGGCGGCGCTTACTTGAGTCTCGCCACCACCCCCATGTGGATAGAGAACATGACCGCCGGCCGTGGCTGGATTGCCGTAGCTCTGGTCATCTTCGCCTCCTGGTCGAGCTACCGGGCGCTGGCAGGCGCCTACCTTTTCGGCGGCATCACTGCCATGCAGCTGCGTTTCCAGGCCATGGGCACAACAATGAGCGTTCACATGCTGCAGATGCTACCCTACTTCTTCACCATTCTGGTGCTGGTCATCTCAACCATCCGGTTACAGAAGGGTGCTTCTCAGCAGCCCGAAGGTCTCGGCCAGCCCTATGATCGCGAGGACCGCAAATGAACCAGGTCGCCCAGGAACTTCTTCAGCGAATCAGACAAGACGGCTCAATCAACGGTCAGGTCATCAAGGTCGATCGCTTTCTCAATCATATGGTTGACCCCCTGTTGATGAATCGCATCGGAGCCGAACTCGCCAGCCGCTTTAGCGAGAGCGCTATCGACAAGATCATCACCGCTGAGAGCAGCGGCATCATGATCGCCCAGGCCATGGCCACCCACCTCGGCATCCCTTTCATTTACGCCAAAAAGAAACGGCCACTGACCATGACCGCGTTCTTCGCCGCATCGAGCTACTCTTTTACCAAAGAAGAATCAACCACTCTTTATGTTTCGAATGAAGTCCTCTTACCCGGTGAGCGCGTATTGCTTGCCGACGACTTCTTCGCTGTCGGCTCCACCTACAAGGCGATCGAACAGATCGTTGAGCAGGCTGAAGCGAGCCTGGTCGGCGCTGCCGTGATTATCAACAAATCAGACCGGCGCGACATCGAGTCGATTCTGACCCTCGCAGATTTAGCAGACTAGTGACTGTCCCCGTATGGGGGCTGTCCCTTTATTGAAAGAAAGACACCACTATGTCATCAACAACGCTTTTCATTTTAATGGCGATTCTGGCCGGCATCTCTGTTCCAACCCAGGCCGGCATCAATTCACAGCTGGGCCTCTGGACTAAATCTCCGGTCCTTGCGTCGACTATTTCCTTCGCGGTTGGCACGCTGACTTTGGTTATCTATTCACTGGCTGCCCGCATCCCTCTACCGATGCTGGCTTCAGCCGGAAGTCACCCCTGGTGGATCTGGTTCGGCGGCATGCTGGGCGCCTTTTTCGTCACGGCGACGATCATCCTGGTTCCCAAACTCGGCGCGACCGCCATGGTCGCCCTGATCCTGGCGGGGCAGATGTTCGCCTCGTTGCTCCTCGATCACTTTGGCGTACTCGGCTATCCAATCCATCCGATCAATCTTGGCCGCGTTGCCGGCGTGCTGATGCTCTGCGGCGGGGTCTGGTTGATCAAGGTTTATTAAAGAGCACAGGTAAGCCGGTTAAAAAAATGAAAGCCCCCACCGCAGAAACGGTTGGGGGCTTTTTAGTACAATCAATCTTGATGTGAAACCGATCAGAGGAGGCCGCTCGACTCGAGTTGTTCCACCAGGAAAGGAATAAATTTATTAACCGCGTCCTGCCTGGAATCTTCAACTTTGAGCTCGGCAAGATTCGACCAGACCGGGTTCTTGTTCCCCACCACAAAGAGGTTGGATTCCACAGTCAAATAATCTGTCGTGTATCCCGTCTCTCGCTGACCCGACGTGGCGACAGCATAAGAAGACCAACCATCAGGATAAAGAGAGGTTTCCTTAAAATAGAGGCCACCAGACTGCTGGTTAGTGACTTCCTGCCTACTGATAGAACGGGTGACCAAAACATTGGTAACTCCGATCTCCTTGACTTTAGCTACCACAATTTGCCGGTCAAGCTCCTTGGTGGACTGGGGCAGGACTTCATGGCTCAGGACCACCTCGACCCCTCTTTCAATCAGCTGATTCGCGAGGACTTTTTCAAACTGTTTCCGGATATATGGCTCTCCCGCCATGGCAAGAACCAGGACCTTGCCCATCTTCTCGGTATAAGCAGGATCTTTGCGAACCTCCAGCATTTTGATCGGGGCACAGGCGACAATCAATGTCATGCAGAGAAGAGCAATGGCCAGACTGGTTTTTTGTGTTTTTGTCACGTTATACATCCTTTTCTAAAGAGTGTGGTTGTTTGGCGAATTAATATCACGCGTCGACTTATAGAGCACACGGATCATATCATATTCGAAAATCTATCCTGACTTTTCTCCTGGAGCCCCTATCTGAAGCACTGAAGATGACAACGCCCGATTATTACAAAAACTCTCGAACAATACTACCGTCTTTGCTCAGTATTCCAGTGCCTTGGCAGAACCCTAGCCTCGCCATATAGGTATGATTCGGGGTGACGACATACCACCTCAAACAGCGACAGGATATAATAGAGTATTATTTTTCATGGAATTTGGCATTTTATCTTTACTCATACAGTCAAAAAGTGAATGCTCCTAACATAACCCTAACAAAAGGCTGATATTTACCCTCGATTAAACGGCCTGTTCTTTAAATGCCAGGCCATAACACTTCTCAAGGATGAATCAAATGATCGAACCTTTCAAGATGGGTTACACCGCCATCGGCGGCCTCGGGATTTTTATCCTCGGCATGAAATACCTCTCCGACAGCTTGCAATCGCTCTCGGGCGGTCTGATCCGTAAAGCTATCTCAAAAGTCACCACGAACCGTTTCCTGGCGGTCATAGTCGGCCTGGTCGTCACATGTTTCGTCCAGTCATCATCGATCACGACCGTTATGGTCGTCGGTCTGACCAATGCCGGGCTGATGCAGTTAACACAGGCAATTGGTGTCATCCTCGGAGCCAATATCGGCACCACCGTCACCGGTTGGATTCTCGCAGTCAAGGTCGGCAAATATGGCCTGTTGCTGATTGCAATGGGTGTCTTCCCGATGCTCTTCTCGAAGAATGACAAGATCTCAGCTAGTGCCAAAGTCCTGGTTGCCCTGGGCATGATTTTCTTCGGTCTTGAGATCATGAGCGGAGCTTTCAAGCCGCTGCGCAGTGATGAAAGATTTATGAACCTGATGCTCAGCCTCGATGCTCAAACGATACTCAGCATCCTGGGTTGCGTCGCTATCGGTTGCATGATGACCATGATCATCCAGAGCAGTTCGGCGATGCTCGGTATTACCATCGCTCTTGCCACTACCGGAGCTATCCCGATCTATACAGCAATCGCCTTGGTCATGGGTGAAAACATCGGCACCACCATCACCGCACAGTTCGCTGCAATCGGTGGCAGTGTCCCCTCCCGGCGCGCAGCAATGGCCCACACCATATTTAACGTACTTGGGGTCGTCATCATCGTTTCTATCTTCTCGCCCTATGTCAGCTTTATTGAGAAATTCGTCCCTGGACTTTCGAGTTTTGTTGATGCAGAAGGAAACCGCCCTTACATAGCCGCCCATATCGCCATGGGGCACACTTTCTTCAATGTGACGGCCACCCTGGTTATGCTGCCGTTCCTCAACCAGCTGGCAACACTCGTAACCAAAATTATTCCTGACAAGGCAGGTGAGGAAAAAGGAGCCTTCAAATACATCGGTGCACCAGGGACTATTCCCGTTGCAATGGGCATATCGATGGTTTTTGAGGAACTGAAAAGGATGCAGGGCCGCGTCCACAAGGCTCTTCGTCATGCGGGAAGCTTTGCCCAGAAAGAACTCAAAGGGCGTGATCGTTTCTATCGCAAAGTTGCTTCCATCGAGGATGAGACCGATGTTATGCAACATGAGATTACGTCTTTCACGGTCGCCCTCATGCAGGCAGGTGGAGCCAGCAAATCTCAGTCGGACCGGGCCTACAGCTTCGTGCGTGCTGCCGATGAACTGGAATCGATTGCAGACTACGCCGCCAACTTCTGTTCATACGTCAAGCGCCTCGACAAACACGAAGTTGATTTCAGTGAAGACGCCTGGAGGGACATCCACCATTTTCATCACGAGGTGCTCAGTTTCTTCAGCCAGGTCTGCAAAGCCTTCAACGATGAGGATGTGAGTAGCACCCGCAAGATTTACGATGAAGCAAATCGACTCAATGATCTGTCCGACCAGACTCGCAAGGATCACCTTGCCCGGATGAAAGATGGCTCCTGCGGCGCTCTGCCGGCACTAACCTTCAGCGACATGGCTGTAGCCCTGCGGCGCATCAAGAGTCATACAGTCAACCTGCACGAGGCTCTTTTTGACGAGACGTAAATTCAAATAACCGTCACCAGCTTGGGACTGGCAATCGTCAAACACATTGCTCAGGCCCATGACGGTGAGGTGACAGTACGCAGCACACCCGGTAGAGGGAGTGTGTTTACGATTAGCCTGCCAGTTTCGTAGCTATCTAATCAAACAGCACGTATAAATTTCAAGAATGGGCTGCCCTTAACCGGGTAGCCCATTCTTGTTTGGCAGAACTTGTCGGAGACCTTCAGAAACGAGCTGTTTATAACTTCTCAAATTCAACAATACCAGCATTAGAAACACTCAGCATTTGACCGAATCCTATTGCCAGTTACAATTCGTATAAGTAGAGAAGAAATAATCTGAGTCGATATCAAGGCTTTTCATTATTGAAGCCGCATGTTGCAGCGACCCAAGAAAGGAGTAAATAATGAAAAAAGCATCCATATCAGTGCTGTTAGTCTTATTTACTGTATTACCATTAATGGCCGCAGAGGGCCTGATCAACATTCCAAGTGATTTCAGCGTAGAGGAAACAACCAACAGACTTGAGAACATATTGAATGAAAAGGGAATGACGATATTCAATCAAATAAATCATTCCGATGCAGCTCAAAAAGTCGGTGTAGAACTCCGGGAAACACGACTAATAATATTCGGGAATCCTAAAGTGGGAAGCCCTCTTATGCAATGTCAGCAAAGCGTCGCTATCGACTTACCTCAAAAAGCGATTATTTGGGAAGATGATAAATCTAAGGTATGGATATCTTATAATGATCCCAGATATTTGGGGAAAAGGCATAACATTATTGGTTGCGATGAAGTAATGAACAAAGTTGAAAAAGCCTTGTCTGGAATAACAAAAACCGCAGCAACGAAATAAGAGACTCTGTCCTGCCACTGTGGCTGACAGAGCGTGTGCATATCTGCTGTTTACTACTGTCTACAAAATCGCCTTGCCAGGCCAACGAGGTAGCACGCCATGCAGCAAGGTGCGATCCATCAAGATCAAAACCACAAAGTTGGCAAGAAGCATTACTTAATCTTATGCGCTGCTAAAATGGTTTGTAGCGGTTGAATGAACGCAAGACAAAGGCACCCCGGACAAACAAAATTTACAATCAAAAAAAACCTGATCATGGCTAATCCTGCAGCGTTTGGCTGCCATCCCCCTCTAAGAGAGAGGACATTATCACTTGTCAATATTCGGAAGCCTATCAATTAAAAGACTCCTGAGTACAGAGTTGCCAGAAAACGAGCGCCGCGAAGTATTGGAAGAGCTCTTTGTTTTCGGCAAGGAGAACCAAAGGCCCTTCCTGAACCGCATGGCGGTATTGCTTATCGTTTCAACGATTATCGCCTGCTGTGGTCTGTTGTCTGATTCAGCTGCTGTTGTCATTGGCGCTATGCTGGTTGCCCCGATGATGCGTCCGGTCATGTCGACCGCAGCAGCAATTACCCTCGGCTGGTCGGACCATTTTTATAAATCCATCATTCTGGCCGCATTCATGGCCGTAGGCGCCGTCTTAATTGCTTTGGCCTTTGCCTGGATTTCTCCAGATCTGCTGGAAATGCCGGAGCAGGTCATGGCACGCACTAAACCAACTTATTTTGATCTGATCATTGCTCTGGCAGCAGGTGCTGGTGGTGCTTACACCATGACTCGCAAAGAGTCCAGTGCCATACCCGGTGTGGCCATGGCCGTCGCATTACTGCCGCCTTTGGCATCTTGTGGCATATTGTTGACGTTTCACGAAGAAGAACTGGCACTGAAGGCTTTCATTCTCTTTGCTACCAACTTCGCTGCCATGGTGCTGGCAGGGGCATTGATGTTCATGGCGGTTGGGATTTCACCTGTAAAACAGCGTGAGAAACATGGCAGACGGATCAGGAACTATTTGATCGCCTTCGGCATCCTGGTCATGATTATCTCAGTCCCTCTTTATTTTTATAGTACTGAAGTCTGGTACGATGCGACCTACAAAGCGAATCAATCCGAAGAGCTGACATCCTGGCTAGAGGAGAATCAACTATATATTGAAGATGTGAAAATTGACTACGAGCGCAACATCCTTTACCTGAAATTGATCGGGCCGGAACCTCCTTTGAATGTTGAGCTATTGCATAATGAAATAGACAAGATCCGAAGGGAAAAACACGCTGATTCAAGCCCCTTCAGTATCGAAGTTTTATGGACAAAAACCGCCAATTTCAGCTGGCCACCACACTTGAGCTTAAAGAAAGACGAGCGTCTGCTAAAAGAAGATCACTCCATCACAATGCTCGGGGTCAGTTGGTTATGGACCGGAACTCAATATGCCGACGGTGACTGGCTAAGACCGTTGAATGCTGAAAAATATTCTATCCAGAAGACAGGTGAAAATCTATTCGAAGTTTTCACCAATTGTGCCGAAGGTACTGGCTCTCTTGAATTCGCTCAGGAAGAAATAAGTATCAAGCTCGAAATGACAGTGGCCACTAGCTGCGAAACAATCAAAACTGATGAACGTTTCATTACAGATATTAATCACGCCATCAACGTGAGTGTAGAGGACGACCATTTATCCTTTCTGCTACATAATGATAATGGCGTGATGCATTTTGAAAAGATGAAACCAGAAAGGTAAAAAGCTGAGTCAGGCATGACGTGCTCCTGCTGAAAGCAGGGCTTTTTTGTTACAAGTCACAATCACCAGTAACATCACAAAACGACTGGAACTGAAGCTATAAGTCCCCTCGCAACTCATTCCTGAATCACCTGGGAATTTATTGGACAGACAACACAACAAATATGGCCGCCGGGTAAACTCTCCCGGCGGCCATATTTAATTCACTTCTCACTGCCCGCTAGCAGTTTCACGTCAGACTCGGCACTATGGGCGTTTAGTATTGACGAGTTCACTGCCCTCAAGCTGCTCAACGATCGCCGGAACGAATACATTGACCGCGCCCTGACGGGCTCCGCTAACCCTGACTTGCGCAATATATGACCAGACCGGCTTTGCAGTGTCCACATCATACAGCTTGGTCGATATTGTGAAGTAATCTGTGTCGTATTGCTTGTCATAAGTGTAACCGTAACTGTAACCGTACCAGCCTCCGTCAGAGTAAACGGCAGACCCTCCCAGGATGACACCACCATACTGATGGTTTGTGATTTCTTGCTTGCTGATCGAACGTGCCACCAACACACTGTCAACCCCAAGTTCTCTGACCTTTGCTACAACAGTCTCCCGATCGGGCTTCGTCGATAAACCAGGCAGAACTTTATAACCACGAATAACTTCAACGCCTCGGTCAGACAACTGATTCGCAAGAACGTTTTCAAATTGTTCGCGCACACTCTTCTCCTGTGTCAGAACAATCACCAGAACTTTCTTCAGAGGTTTAGCGTAAGTTTCTTCCTTCCATACATCCAGAGTTTTGATAGGGGCACAGGAGGCCGTTAGCATCACAAGCAAAAGAGCGAAACAAGTGCAGAAGAATTTGGGAGTGCTCATGTTGTTGATCCTTTAATGTTGAAGTATCAAATGACTATAAAACGCGACTGCCACCAGCTTTAATCGACCAGCGTCAGAGGTCATCATATAAGGCCTTTTTGCTTAAGGTTCCTGACCACGGCATCGACATGATCCTGTATCATTTTCATGATATCTATCTCTTTAACCGTTTCCAGTTGAGCTGACCAGATCCTCTCTTCGGTTTTCAGGTCATAGAGTACAGACTCGATCGTCAGGGTGGTTGTACCGGGGGTTGTTGGCTGAATATTCTTAACACCGGTGCCTTGGTAGTAATAGGCTCCCCAATTGTTGTACCAGGGGTCTACATAGACAGGTGCCGCGACCGGGGCGACCTGAACAACCTGAATTCCTTTCCCCGAAGTGCCTTTATCTTTCCGTTTCCTGATCATTTTGGTTAGCAGGACCGAGTCGCAGTCATTCGCTGTCATTTCCTTGATAATGCTTTCCCGATTGCTCTCCTGGCTTTTGGAAAGATCGTTATGACTGGGAATCGCCCGGACACCTTGATCAGTCAGCTTGCGCTTAAAGGCTTCTTCGAAAAGCCTCCGGAAATCCTCCTCCTTGGCAATGCCGACGAGATAGACATTCTCGACTTTATCTGAGTAGCCTGGTTTGACCCAGGAGTTTTTCACTGTGGAACTGGAACAGGCGGTCGTCAATAATCCGACAAGCGCCAGTAGCGTCAAGCGTTTTAAAAAAGTCATTGTTGCCTTCTCTCTCTTCATTAATGTTTCAATTTGTTTAACCATAACAAACTAATAGATATTTTCCCATGTCCTTTCTTTATGATAATTTAAGAGCCAATGATGTTAGCCCAAGAGGAGGCAAGAACAACTCGGGGGAACACTTTCCTGCCCTTATGAACAACAGGCAGACCCTACCCATATAGGTGCTAATCTGTGCTTTCATCTTCTCATCCAGCGGCTGAGGAGTTCTTCATAGCAGAAGGCTAAAACTGTACGCAGAATCCCCAACCATCGAAAATTCACAGGGTGATTTCTCCAGAACAGCTCTCTCTTGTCACAAACCGTAGAGACGCTAAAGTCATGGATCTCACCAAGGAGCATGTCTCGTTCGGTCGGGTTGAGAACAGTTTGATCAGCGTTCACCTGTCTGAGTCGATCTTTGAGTCCACGGGCCAGATTGATCCGTTCCGCAACTTCCTGACCGCGGCCGCTTTCAATCCGGCCGTATTTCAACTTTAAGCTGTTCAAGGCTTCAGCAGCATCATAGGTCACATCAACCAGTTCTTCACGCGACATCCAGCGCGTCTCATAATTCAAAATCTGCTCCCAGGAAGGCTGAACCAGAAGTTGCCGATGTTCCTCAAGGGTTCGTGCGAACAAGGTGTAACCGTAGCGCTCCGGCTCTTCAAAGCACCTGCTGCCCGGATCGACAAAAGGCCCCATCGGCGAAATAAAGCAAGATAACCGCGTGTCCGAAGTCTGGAAAAGTTTTTCACAATAGTCGATGCTCGCCAGCACCGAAGCTCTTGTCTGTCGAGACAGCCCGACCATGAAGAACACATCAATGCGATGGCAGCGCAACCTCAAAGATTCCCTGATAACAGCCTCCATTTCACTGTTTTTATAGAAAACCTTTTCGTTCTGAACCCCGCGAATCTGCTCATCGTGGCTTTCCGGTGAAAGCTCAAGACTCCAATTCGCAACGTGACCATCGATCGCTTGCAGATAACTGGGCGGCGGCATGCCGAAGACCTCGAAGACGATCTCATTTTTCACCCGAGCAGACTTGAGACC
>JAAXQF010000453.1 GCA_012974435.1 Desulfuromonadales bacterium
CAATTAAAATCTGGCCAGCTTTTCGACCTGCTCATCATCGGTGGTGGCGCAACCGGGTGCGGAGTCGCCCTCGATGCGGCAACCCGCGGCCTGAAAGTGGCCTTGATCGAAAAGAATGACTTCTCGGAAGGCACCAGCAGCCGCAGCACCAAGTTGGTCCATGGCGGTGTTCGCTACCTGGAGTTGGCGATCAAAAAATTCGACAGGGACCAGTACCATCTGGTCAAGGATGGTCTCCGCGAACGCTACCTCCTATTAAAAAATGCGCCGCACCTGTCCAATCGTCTGGCGCTGGTCACCCCGCTCTACCGCTGGCTCGACGTCCCTTACGTTTTTTCAGGTCTCAAACTCTACGATTTCCTCTCCGGGAAACGGCATATCGGTCACAGCCGCCTGTTAAGCCGCAAGGAAGCCCTACGACGTTTCCCAACCCTGAAGGCTGACGGGCTTAAAGCCGGGGTGCTCTATTATGACGGTCAATTTCATGATGCCCGCATGGCGCTTTCCCTGGCCTTAACGGCAGAACAACATGGCGCGACCATTATCAATCATGTCGCCGTGACCGGACTGATCAAAGAAGATAGCAAAATCGCCGGAGCGGTGGTGACGGATTCGTTGACAGGCGAAAGCTGGCATCTGCGTGCCAGAGGCGTGATCAATGCGACCGGGCCCTTTGCCGATCGAATCAGAAAGCTGGATAACCCTGCGGCCCGCGAAATTATTTCTGCCAGTACGGGCATTCACATCGTGCTGGATAAACGTTTTGCCCCACCTGATACCGGTCTGATGATTCCAGAAACCGAAGATGGCAGGGTCCTGTTTGTTCTGCCCTGGGAAAATCATGCCCTGATTGGCACCACCGACGAGCCAGCAGAAATCACCGAACACCCTCGGCCTCTCGAAGCAGAAATCGACTACCTGCTGCGTCACGTCGCTCGCTATTTCAATCTGAAGGTCGATAAATCGGACATCAAAGCCTCCTGGTCTGGCTTAAGACCGCTGGTGCGCGATCCCGAGGCCGTCGACACCGCAAGCCTGGCCCGTGATCATGTGATCGAGGTGAGCCCGAACGGTTTACTCACGATTGCCGGAGGCAAATGGACGACCTACCGGAAAATGGCGATGGATACCGTCGACCAGGCGTTAAAGCGGTTCAACCTCTCCGCAGCGAAGCCAACCTGTCAAACGGAAAACCTGCCGATACTCGGTGGGTCCAATTACAACAAACACGGCGATCTGGACTTGATTAAACAACATGGTTTTGCCAGAGATGTAGCCGCTTATCTGCATCGAACCTACGGTGATCAAGCGGAACAGGTCGCGAAGCTGGCACAGCCGCACCACGGCGTACGCTTGGTTAAGAACCACCCGATTCTTGAAGCAGAAGTGCTCTATGCGGTGCGTTATGAAATGGCCGAAAGGATTATCGATGTGCTAGCCCGGCGGATGCCTCTGGCCCGACTGGATACAGCAGCAACCAGACTGGCGGTTCCCAGGGTGCTGGAAATCATGGCGGAGGAACTGGGTTGGGACCGGCAACGCCGTGAAGAAGAAATCGGTCTGATGGAGAAACGTTTTGCCGAAGGTCTTTAGGTAAGAGCGCTTCCGTTAATGATTAGATATGGATTACGGGGAGTCGGCATGGAGCTCATCTTCAATAAACCAGCCCTGCAACGTTATACGCAACGGCCATTTCCGCCGTATCGCTACCTGCCTTTTCAGACCGGCCCTTCTCACCCTCACCCACGCACAGATCCGGCAGGTCACTCCTATAACGAGGAGGATGACTATCTGCCACAATTTGCACCCGACGACTGGTGCAGCTGCGAACCCTACCTGTACGGCATCGACCTGTTCAATCACGGGTACTGGTGGGAAGCGCATGAAGCGCTGGAAACGGTGTGGCTGGCAGCCGGACAGAAGTCGACTGTATGTGGTTTATTTGTTCAGGGGTTGATTCAGCTGGCAGGTGCCCAGTTAAAAAGGTTCATCGCTGAGCCGCTCGGAGCTCAATCACTCACCAAATCCGGCACTGAAAAACTTTTACTGGTCGAGGGTATTTATCTCGGCATCAAGGTTCAGGAATTGATTGCTGAAGTCAAAAGTTGTTTGCGCGAGGATCGCGGTAAATTCCCGCGTATCGAGTTGCACTTCACAAACCAGTAAGGTGTTGCCATAAGGGAGCCCTTGATTTTTGTGGCGGGGCACTCTTACGGCAAAAACTACTGGCAGTATCCCCGATACCTTAAAATGGTGTATACTGTAAATGTGGAGTCAGCGGTTGGATTGCTGGCCGCACAAAGGAGGTTGCCTATCGAAACAGACTCTGATTATTGGACAGTTTGCACCAGATGCGGGCAATCTTTTTGGGGGCCAAACCCCAGGAGCCGGATTATATCAGGGGACTCAGGTTTAGTGATGAGGACACACAAATTGTGTGTCCCCGAATCCTAGCCTGCCGCGATTGTTAACGCCGCGATCGCCAGACAGGCCACGACCATGGCGGCCCCTTTTCTAAAGCTGAACGGTTCAAATCGCAGCACGACAGAGAGGATCATCGCCATGACAAAACTCATATTGGCAATGGGGATAACGATGCTCGCCTCACCGTATTTGACGGCCAGCATCAGGAAGTCAACGACCAGAAAAACCAGCACCCCTGAAATAATCGCGTAACCGATTTTCTTAGACGTTAACCGGAACCGCCCTTCGCGCAAGCGGGCATAGAGCGCCCCGCCAACGATCCAGCAGAGCGCACAAATCAGCAGCATGGTCTGCGGGTCGGCCTGGTGTAAAATGCCGCCGCGCGTGATCACGCCATAACAGGCTCTGAACACGGAGGCGGCAACTGCCATTAAAAAGAACGGCAGAAACTGGTTGCGGTTCTCCGGGTGCACTGCGGTGGAATCAGGCCGATAAAGCAAGCCAACAGCAACGAGACCCAACCCGACTCCCAGCACCTTCAGTCCACCGAGGTCCTCTCCCAAAAACAGAAAGGCCATCACCACAACGCCGATGGTGTTCAGGCGGTAAACAGTTGAGCCCAGGCTGATGTTGATGTGGGTCAGGCTTTCCAGCAAAAGGAGGTTGGAGAGAGTCAGGCAGAGACCGGCAAAGAGCCCATACCGGATCGAAGGCGCATCAATAATCAACGCCTCTTCACTCATAGCAAGCGCCGCCGTCTGCAATACACACCAGACCACGCCAATGCCGAAGACATAGGTGCCACGGGATCGCTCCTTCCTGCTGTAACGCTTGTAAACAACATCAAGCAGACCGGCAAAAAAGAGACTTAAAAGTGCGAAGACGATGGCACGGGACAATGCTGTAACCTCATTGGAGAGTGGTCAGTCACCAGCCAATATAGCAGTTTGAAGCTTTGGGGGATATTCAACTTAGCTTTGGGATACATAAAAAGGACACTCAATTTTGGGTGCCCCTACTTATTAAGGTACTCGAGATAGGTGCGACGATCTTGATCGTCAAAAAAGATGTTTTCACGATAGTTGCCACGTTGCGTGACATGATGCGGATAGCCAACGGCTATTGCACGAAAAGTGCGTGGCATGAGCCCTTCCAATGTAGTTAAAACAATAAACAATAATTACAGGACGCTAAGATTGTAGCGAAGAAATTTATGCAGTGCAAACCTCACTGAAGCTCAGATAATTCGGGACACCAATTTGGGACACTCAAAATTGAGTGTCCCCGGCTCGAGCCCTGCCCCTTGATTTTCAGGGTAAAACTCTCTATAAATTTAACTCTTGAATTAAACACCAATCCACAAAAGCAAGGATCTTCATATGAATGAGTTGCAAGTTGTTTTTGCTGAGCTGTCGAAAACGTTAAGTACCCAGGTCCTCGGCCAACCACAGTTGATTGAGCGACTGCTGATTGCCTTACTGGCCGACGGCCATCTGCTGGTGGAAGGGGCACCGGGACTGGCAAAAACCCGCGCCATCCAGAAGCTCGGCGAACAGCTGCAGGGAAGCTTTCACCGGGTGCAATTCACCCCTGACCTGCTGCCTGCAGACCTGACCGGCACCGATATTTTCCGCCCTCAGGACAGCAGCTTTGTGTTTCAACCCGGACCGCTTTTTCATAATCTGATCCTGGCCGACGAGATCAACCGCGCTCCGGCCAAGGTCCAGTCTGCGCTACTCGAAGCGATGGCCGAACGCCAGATCACCATCGGCCAGACCAGCTACCCACTGGACGATCCTTTTTTGGTCATGGCGACCCAGAACCCGATCGAGCAGGAAGGCACCTACCCGCTTCCAGAGGCGCAACTCGACCGTTTTTTGCTGCACGTAATGGTTGGCTACCCGCATGTTGAAACGGAACGGCAGATTCTGCATCTGGCGCGCGGCGAAGCTAAAGCGGGTCGGCAAGCGGAAGTTGTAAACACTTCTAAGCTCAGCGTTGAACAGTTACGGGCAGCCCGCACAGAGGTGCTCGATCTCTACCTGGCCGACAACCTCGAAGAATACTTGCTGCAATTGGTGCTGGCGACCCGGCAACCACAACCTTATGGTGAAGACCTGGTGGGATGGATTCAGTACGGTGCCAGCCCACGGGCGAGTATCGCCCTGGATCGTTGCTCACGAGCCCGCGCCTGGCTGGCCGGGCGGGATTATGTCAGCCCTGAAGACATCCAGACTCTAGCCTTTGACGTGCTGCGTCACCGGGTGCTTTTGACCTACGAGGCCGAAGCCGACGGAATTAATGTCGACCGGCTGGTCACTGAACTGATTGCCCGGGTGCCGGTGCCTTAAGAACTATGTCTGAGAAGCAGTCTCCGATAATTTCCCGACCTCCCGAAGTCAGCATTAATCTGGCCGATCTGATCGCCCTGCGTGGGGAAAGTCGCGGCTTTTCCCTGCGCCCTGGCCAGATCCGTGCGGCACAGAGCGGTGGCTACATGAGCCGGGTGCGCGGACGAGGCATGGAGTTCGCTGAAGTGCGCGGCTACCAGCCGGGAGATGATGTGCGCAGTATCGACTGGCGGGTTACAGCGCGCCAGGGCAAGCCCCACACCAAACTGTTTCAAGAAGAGCGAGAACGCCTGGTGCTGCTGGCAGTCGATTATCGACGCCCAATGTTTTTCGCCACGCGCGGCTCGTTTAAAGCGGTGCAAGCCTCAAGATTGGCAGCACTGCTGGCCTGGCGATCCCTCGAACAGGGAGACAGAGTCGGCGCTTTTTTGTTCTCCGAAGAACGCCAGTGCGAGCTGCGACCACAACTCGGCAAGGCAGGTGTGCTCAATTTACTGCGTCAGATGGTCGCCGATCCCGCTTGGCAACGGCCCCAGCATCAACCGTTTGAACCTAAACAGCGACTTGCCCAGACCTTGATGCGCCTGCGCCGGGTGGCACGCCCCGGCAGCCTGATTTTACTCCTGAGCGACTTTGCCCAATGGGACGATCAGGTTGAAAAGCAATTAAGCCTGCTCAGCCGGCATAACGATCTGGGCCTGATCTTCTGTCACGACCCCCTCGAAGCAGAATTGCCACCCGCTGGTAGCTACCGGGTCAGCGATGGCGCTCACGATCTGACCATGAGCACCCTTGATCGATCTGGACGCGATCACTACAGGGACAAGTTCGCAAAGCACCTCGACACCATAGAGCGGTTTTGTCGCCAACGACGCGGCCTGTTCCTGACCTGCGCTACCAACCAGGAACCCCTGGATTGCCTGCGTCAGGGTCTGCTCAACCGCAGCGGAGGCTGAGATGCCATCTGCTCCGATCTCTCCTGACAGCCTGCCGCTGCGCGACATCCATCTACCACCAGAGGTCTCCTGGTGGCCTCCGGCCCCTGGCTGGTGGCTGCTGTTGCTCGCCGTTGTTTTGCTGATTGTCGCCATCTACGCAGTGCGACAGTACCGGCAACGCCGCCATTTCCGGCGTCTGGCCCTCTCTCAACTGGAGGAGTTGGAACGACAATATGGCGAGCAGAAGAATGCACAACAGCTGCTAAAGGATCTCTCTCGGCTACTGCGTCAAACGAGCTTACTGCATTTCCCGCAGAATGACTGTGCCGGTCTGGTCGGCGAGGCCTGGTTGGATTTTCTCGATCAGAGCCTTCCTGAAAAATCCTTTTCACAAGGAGTTGGCCGTCTGCTAGCAGATGGACCTTACCTGCCGAAAACGACAACGATTGACGCCGATGCTCTCCTGTCACTCTGCCGCAACTGGCTCCAGCAACTACCACCAGCGCCGAAACCCCAGCGGAGGCAAAGATGATCGAGTTTGCCTGCCTCTGGGCTTTTTTACTGTTACCGCTACCCTACCTGGTGCATCGCCTTTTCCCACCGGCTCTGGCCGCCGAAGAGGCCGCTCTCTGGGTCCCCTCGCTACAACCTTTCAGCGACAACCGCCATCAACGCAGTCAACGCCGTTGGCCCTGGTGGCTGCTCGTGCCGATGCTGCTCTGCTGGCTCTTGCTGGTAACGGCAACTGCGCAGCCTCAATGGCTCGGCGAGCCGTTGGAATTACCAGTTAGCGGCCGCGATCTGGTGCTGGCAGTCGATCTCTCCGGCAGTATGAAGACTGCAGACTTTGCCCTTGAAGGAGAAACTGTCAACCGTCTCACTGCGCTGAAAAGCGTTGCTGTCGAATTCATTCGCCGCCGGCAGGGAGACAGAATCGGATTGATCCTGTTTGCCGATCAGGCCTACGTACAGACCCCTTTAACCTTTGACAGACAGACCGTTGAGCTGCTGTTAGATGAAGCGGTGTTGGGGCTTGCCGGAGAAAAGACCGCTATCGGCGATGCCATTGGCTTGGCCGTCAAACGCTTACAAGCGGCAAAAACCGATCAGAGAATTTTGATTCTGCTTACCGACGGTGCCAACACCGCAGGTCAGGTCAGCCCCCTGAAAGCAGCTGAACTCGCGGCCAGAGAGGGGTTGAAAATCTACACCATTGGCATGGGAGCTGACGAAATGACAGTGGGTTCCTTCTTCTTCAAACGTACGGTCAACCCCTCGGCCGATCTTGATGAGAAAAGCTTACGTGCCATCGCCGAGCAGACCGGTGGCCGCTATTTCCGCGCCAAAGACACTGCCGAGCTGGAGCAGATCTACGCCATGCTTGACGAACTGGAACCGGTCGAGAAAGACCAGGAAGTCTTTCGTCCGGTCACTGCCCTTTACTTCTGGCCACTCGGACTGGCCTTGCTCGGCGCATTGTTGCTGTGTCTGATTGATCAGGGACGTCAACGTTGGGGGTGGCGATGAACGAGTTTCATTTTCTGCGTCCAGACTGGTTCTGGTTACTACCACCACTGGCTCTACTATTGTTCTGGCTCTGGCAACAGCAGCTGCGTAGTCGCAGTTGGCAGGCGGTCTGCGATTCGCAGCTGCTCCCCTACCTGCTGCTCGGCCGATCCCAAAGACGTCGCAACTGGCCCCTCCACCTGATTCTGCTCTCGCTGTTGCTGACGGTGATTGCCCTGGCCGGACCAACCTGGGAACGGCTGCCGCAGCCGCTGTTTCGTCAACATTCAGCCTTGGTCATTTTGTTCGACCTGTCCGCCTCGATGAACGTAGCTGATCTTAAACCGAGTCGACTGATACGGGCGCAATTGAAGATCGACGACATCCTCAGCCAGCGCCGCGAAGGACAAACCGCTCTGGTGGTCTTTGCCGGAGACGCCTTTACTGTGACTCCGTTGACGGATGACAGCAAGACCATCGCAGCGTTACTCGACAGCCTGGAACCGGGACTGATGCCGACCTTTGGCAGTCGACCGGAGCTGGCCATCAAACAGGGGCGCCGCTTACTGCAACAAGCCGGCCTGGCCACAGGCGATCTGCTACTGGTCACCGATGACGATCAGCCTGAAACAGCCATGGCAGAAGCTACGCAGTTACATCAGGACGGTTATCGACTTTCGGTGCTCGGCGTCGGCACAAAAGCTGGCGCACCAATTCCCCTGGCAGACGGCGGTTTTTTCAAAGACTCCGCTGGTCAGGTTGTCCTGCCGCGTCTTAACCCGGCAGCGCTACGACAGCTGGCGCAGGCTGGTGGCGGAACGTATCAAACCATCCGGGTCGATGATCAAGATTATCAGGCACTGCTGACTGGATCGTTACAGGAAAAGCTTAAGGCCGAACAGCAGCAGAGCGACCAACTCGGCAATCAGTGGCGGGAGGCGGGTGTCTGGCTGCTCTGGCCACTGGTGCTGCTATGCGCCTGCGCCTTCCGGCGCGGTTGGTTGACGGTTGTCGTCCTCTGCACCCTGCTGACTCAACCAGCGCAGGCATTTGACTGGCAGCAACTCTGGCAACGCCCCGACCAGCGTGCCGCACAGACCTTTGCCAAAAAAGATTACGCAACCGCAGCAGAACAATTTCAGGACCTGCGCTGGCAAGCCAGCGCTCGTTACCGAGATGGTCAATATGCTGAGGCAGCCAAACTGCTGGAGCAAGCGGAGAATACCGACGACTGGTACAATCAGGGCAACGCTCTGGCCAAAAGCGGCCGTTTACCTGAGGCACTCAGTGCCTATGATGAAGCATTAAAGATAAACCCTCAGGATCAGGATACGCTTCACAACAAACAACTGGTCGAAGCAGCTCTCAAGCAACAACAGCAGTCGTCTCAGGACGGGGAATCTTCTGAGCAAGACGGTGACTCTTCACAAGAAGAGGGAGATTCTTCGCAACAGCAAGGCGGCGAATCCTCACCTCAGGATGGTGATTCTTCAGAGCAACAGGAATCCGACAGTCCCCCGGAAGAGAATCAACAATCATCCTCTGACCCGTCACAGCAACAAGATGAGGAATCCAGCGGTTCAGAACAACAAGAGGCGGAACCTCAATCCGCGGAGCCAAAAGAAGAACAAGAGAGTGAAGCACAAAATGCTGTTGAAAACGCCGAGAATAGTGATGAGCCCACCAGTGAAGAACAGCGGGCCAGCCAGCAGTGGCTGCAACGCATCCCGGATGATCCGGGCGGCCTGCTGCGACGGAAATTCCTTTATCAATACCGCCAGCGTGAAGGGCGGCAGACGAGTGACAAGCCATGGTAATGCGACTCCTTAGTTTCTGTCCGGAAACGGACTGGTTTCTAAATCAGAAACGTACAGCGTCTCCATCCAGCTGGACACGCTGTAGCACTCTCCTACTCCTGTTGCTGTTAATAAGCCCGACGCTCTGTCTGGCCGCACAGCTCGAAGCGATTCCAGACCGGAACCGGGTCGGCTTGGAGGAAAGCTTCTCTCTGGAGTTGCGTGCGAGTGGCAGTGTTGACGGTGACCCTGACCTGAGTGTCCTGGAGCAGGATTTCGAGCTGCTCGGCAGCTCCCAGTCTTCGCAGATGCAGATTATCAACACTGACATCAGTCGCACGACGACCTGGAGCCTTTCCTTGCTGGCACGCAGTGCTGGCCGCAAAACGATTCCAGCGATCTGTATTGAAAATGATTGCAGCAAGCCCGTCATCATCGACGTGCTACCAGCCGGACAAAGCAGTCATGGTGTAAACGGAGAGAGCGACCTGCTGCTCGAAGTCAGTGCAGAACCAGGCAAGGTGTGGGTACAAGCACAGTTACTGTACAAAGTCCGGCTTTTTACCCGTCTCAACTTCCTCCAGGCCAGCCTCAGCGAACCGGAACCACAAGGAGTTGAAGCGGTAGTACAGAAGCTCGGCGAGGATCGCAATTACGAAAGTGAACGTGACGGGCTGCGTTACCGGGTTGTCGAGCGCGTCTATGTTGTTTTTCCACAACAGAGCGGACGTTTAACGATTCCACCGATCCAGTTTGGCGCGCAGATTGCCGAAGGAGGTCGCCGCGGTTTTGATCCTTTCAACCAACGCACCAGACAGCTCCGGAAACGCTCCGAAGAAATCAGCATTGAGGTCTTGCCAGCGGCAGATTCCGGCGGACGCAGCTGGCTACCGACCAGCGACCTGCAAGTCGAAGACGACTGGCAGCAACCACCCCAGTTGACGGTTGGCGAACCGGCGACGCGTACCATCACCCTGCGCGCCAGCGGCTTACCCTCTGCGCAGCTGCCACCTCTAAGCATCGAGATCCCGGATGGAGTCAGAAGCTACCCTGACCAACCAAACCGTGAGGACCAGTTCAACGAGAATGGAGTGATTGGCATCCTGCAACAGAAACTGGCACTGGTGCCAACCCGGCCGGGAACGCTCCTTCTACCAGAGGTCAAGATCGACTGGTGGGACCTGCAGAATGAGCGTTGGAGGCAGACTCTGTTACCTGCCATCGAAGTGGATGTCCTGCCGGCGGCAAATCAACCTGCCGTTGTGGCAACAACACCTGTTGAGCAAAGCAACACGTCACAGATTGAAGCAAGACCGGAAACGGAGGCACCTGCAGCACCAGTGGTTGTCGAACCCGGCTTTTGGCCCTGGCTGAGTCTGGCACTCGGTTGCGGTTGGATATTGACTCTCTTGTTACTGTTTAAAGGTAGAAGAACAGGAGACGCACAGAACAGTGAACAAGAACGGCAGGAGAAAGCAACCAGTCTGAAAACGGCTCAACGAGAATTGCAGCACGCTCTTAAAGCTGGTGACCAAAGTCAGATACGCAGTGCACTGCTCGATTGGGGTGCGGCTCTCTTCCCGGAGCGAGCACCTGGCAACCTGGAAGAGCTTGCGGCTCTCTGCGGTGAACCGCTGAAGCAGCAAGTAGAGGCCTTCAGCAGGAGTCTTTACAGCCGCAATGCCAAGTCTTGGGATGGCCAGGAGTTACTGGAGATAGTACAACAGGTGGTACGAGAGAGAACTGAGGGCACGAACAGCAACAAACTGCCGCCGCTCTACCCTTATTGACACTTTTAGCCAAGCGGAGAACAAATCAGCTTTCTGACAGGTCTAAAGGCTTGGATTCGGGGACACACAATTTGTGTGTCCCCGAATCCCTTGAGTTTGTCGGCAAAAGAACACTGCTGGCGCCCGTCTTCAAAGGTCAGCTTGATTTAGGCATCAAAAACGAGAATTTAAGGCCTTAAGGATCATCATTTTAATGGATATTTCTTTTGATTACAATTGATTGGCTTGGCCCGACCTTCAGTACGCCCTAAATGAAAACTCAGAACGGAATACCGTCGGACTCCAGACTCCGGCCCAGGAAAGCAGCAACCGTGTGCTCGGCAACGGCAATCATTAAAGGGATGTCTTGTAACGGCACAGATTTGTCTGCAACCATCAATGCGACATGGAGCATTTCCTGCCATGGTGCAGGTGGTTTGCGAGATGCTTTTAGCCAGGCTGTTGTTACCACCAACCTCTCCAGCCATATTTCCCGGCGCGGCTCTAAGACATGGTCAAGAATTTCCAGAATCGGCTGAATAGGATCGCCCTGTTCTTCTGTCTCTAATAGATATTCAAGCTGCTTGTCAACAGTCACATCGTCTTCGAACCAGCTCATGGCAAAGGTCTTCTGTTCCACCCATGTTGACGAATTTTTGAGGGCACGCTGTCGTGTCCGTTTCGACATAAACTCCGCACCTTGTTCCTTGAGCTCTTCGCTCAATATTTGAAGATCCCGTTCCACATCGAGATCGACAGTCTTCCACTGGTCGCTGCCCGTTTGCTCGGCAATCGCCACCAGCCAGTGGCTTGGAATTTTACCGTGTTTAACCCCATCTGACAAAGCCTGGCAAAGTCGCTTGTCCAGATATGCGGGGTCAACCTCAGTCGCACCGACCTCCTGTCGCATCATCTTACGAAGCCTGTTGAATTCACGCTTGTTCGGCAACGTAGTAACATAGGTATCGGCAACACCATGGCCCTTTTTGAACATCAGGGAACAACAGGAATATCCCTCCCCAAGTGGCAAAACAACGAAAATAGATTGAGCCCCGGCACCGTCATGTGTCGACGCAAGAACTGTTCGTTTCCCTCTTTTCCGCAGGGGGGCACACTCTACTCCGGCTTTACGGGCATGTGCGATCATCCGATCGACTTGCCCCTGCAAGTCTTTGGCAAACCAGTTACGGGACACAATCAGTCGACGCAACGCTTGTGGAGAGAACATCTTACCGTCGGCCTGAACGAGGAAATCAGCAACGCCCTGCCGGACGGCCTCTATTGGATGAAACAGCATCAGCACTGCAGCTTCCCTTGCCAGTTCGCTCTCGGCATGAAAGAGGTAAGAGCCTATTGTGATCTGTGGTTCAATATCACCGACAACCCCCGTTTGCAGCAAAGCATCGACCAGTTCAAAAGAGGACTCTATGCCTGCTTCGTCAAGATGGTCGAGAAACTTGATCATCTCCTGTTCCGGCGAGGCCGCCGTAAAATCCATGCCATCGGCTTCTTCTGCCATTCGCCGATTATTCGCTTCATGCAGTTCCGGCAGAATCTCAATGCGAGCATCAAGCAAAACCCCGGTTACTGCCGCTGCCAGATCATAATCAGCCCCGGCAATAAAGATGTGCTCGGCCAATGCTTTCTGCAATTCCTGCATTTTTAATTCAGCTTCAGACCTTTTGCGCTCGAGATCAACCCGTAATATTTCCAGAGCATCAGCCAGCATGTGCAATAACGCCTCAAGGCCCTCATCATCATCGCCGTACCAGAGGCAGGACAGATGTTCAACCAGCTCATCGGATGCAAACCCTTTATCGTACAGGCAAATCCGTAACCCTTTTTTGAGCTCGGTTTGCTTGTCATAATCTTCGCCTTCGCACAATCGATAGCTCTCAACCACTGCTTCGAACAATGATAATTCGTCACCATCGAAAGCTTCGTCAAAGAGGCTTGGCTGGGAAGAGTCTGGTATGTTTTTACTCGTCCGACTTTTCTTGGTGCCGAGAAAAGACTCAATATCGCGAATGAAGTCCTCGGAGAGATTGCTCGACAGCAACCCGCCCGGGGCGAGTTTGGGAAAAGGTTCACCCTGGTAGGAGAAACCATCGATCTTCTTATGAACAGCCCGATAACGACGACACATTCCGTGATGATACTCAGGATGATCGTTCAAAGCTTCGACCAAGACCTCCAATAGACCCTCTGCACTGGACGATTGTTTAAACTCTTCAGCCAGATAAGGCCTGAGTAATGGGCCTGTATCAAGGGGGACATTGATCACCGCCACTTGTTGCTCTTTACTATTGAACGCGAATAACACGGCGTGACGGCAATCGCACTCCTCTAATACGCAATAATATTCCAGGAGCAGATAAGACCCTTTTTTCGCTTTGCCGACTTTTTCCGTTAAATTCAGCGCTATGACACCATTTTGGGACTGTGGGAAAACGTCCCCATACGCGGCCAATTCTGAGTCACCCAAGGTTATATTATTCATAGTGTCCTTCCCGAAATAATAGTTCACACAATATGGTGACAGTTACCTCATTCAGCCTGGCAAACTGTCGGAAATATTGATCTAACGTCGGAGTCAGTTTAGAAACCCCACCACCCGCACCACATCCAAAACCCGCGACAACGCAATATGTATCCGCACATCAAACTGATCCTTCACCAGACGCAGAGCCGTGACAATAATCGCCGACCGCTAAAGCCCCGCGATAACAACTTGCGGATCACGTTTTCGATCTTAGCTGGAATCGAGCTTTCCGACGGGCATTGGGTTTTAACTCTCTTGTTGTTGATTGGGGACACACACGATACGTGTCTTCAAGATCTCAGAGCACTTTACATAAAAAGGGACACTACTGGTAGTGTTCCCGATGCTAAGCAACACTCTAACGCGTCAGACGAGCGATCAACGCGGTGTGCTGAGGGAATTCTTTACTTAAGTTCTCACACTCTGCCATTTCGAAATCGGCAAAGTCAAAGCCGGGGGCAACACTGCATCCGACCAGCGCATAAGAATCAGGGATTTGGCTATTCAACGCCAGGTAATCGACGGAGCCTTCCGTTCGGGCAAACGGTTATAGTGGAACTTAGGGTAGCCGAGCATCATCGCGCCGAAGCACTGATGCCCCGCAGGCAAACCCAGCGCCTGCTGCATCGGCGGAAACGTGCTCACAGCCGCGTTAAAGTAACCCGCCCAGCAGCCGCCGAGCTCCATGCCGGTTGCAGCCAGTTCCAAGTAGGTCAAAGCGATCGTGCAGCTGGACTGGGCCATACGATCATCTTTCGGCGCATGCGCAACCACCAGTGTCGGGGCACCTCGCAGCACGACGTCCTCGCCCTGTTCTAGCCTCTCCAGGGCTTTATCCATGTGCAAAGAAAGCGCCAGTTCCTGCATATTCGCCAGCATCCAGCGCATCCACTGGCCGACGATCTGCACCAGCTTGTCCAATTCCTCACGATCGCTCAGCACCAGCC
>JAAXQF010000173.1 GCA_012974435.1 Desulfuromonadales bacterium
AGTGTACAAATTCGTTAAAGAGTGGGGTATTGCCTTACCGCTTCATCCTGAATTCCGCACCCTGCCGATGCTCTTCTATGTGCCGCCATTGCTGCCGGTCATGTCGATGGACAACCAAGGTAAGCAGAAAATGGCCGATGATTTCTTTACCACTCTGGAGCAGGCCCGATTGCCAATGCAATATCTGGCTGGTCTCTTCTCCGGTGGTAACGAAGAGGAAGTCAAAGCGGTTTATCGCAAATTGATCGCGGTCCGTATTCAACGACGCAGTGTCACAGTTGGTGATATTCCTGCTGAGGAAGTCACTAAAGCTTGCACGATTGCTCAAGTGAGTACAGAGGCAGTTGATGCCATCTATCGCATGACAACACTAACCAGAATCAAGGAACGTATCGTTGTGCCGCCGATGCTGCGGGAGCAGGCCATTGAGGCCGGTATGGATCCAGAACAACACAAGCAGGAGATGGGCTTCGGCAAACGAACGCCACCGAAACGTCGCTGGTAAATGGCGTCGTAAAAAGTCCGATTTACTGCGTTGTTGCGGTTCTTCAGACACTCGACATACCTGGTGTATGTCATCGCCCCTGAAAAACCACGCCGCCTTGTCTATCAAAATTTTTACTTAGCCATTGGATGATTTTGGCGAGTATATGATTGAATTACAACAACATCAGGACCTCTGTCGGCAATTTGCGACCCTGCTCAGTTATCCGAGTAAGAGCATCATCAGCGATGCCACTACCTGTTCTGCTGATTTGAAACTGGTTAGCCCCGAGGCTTCAACCTCGTTAGAGAGTTTTCTCACTTTCCTCGAAGCCAACGATATCAATCGAATCGAAGAAGCCTTTACCGGAACCTTCGATCTGCAATCGCTCTGTCACCCCTATGTTGGCTACCAGCTCTGTGGGGAGAGTCAGCAACGTACTATGTTCATGCTCAAGTTGAAGGACATTTATCAGGAGTATGGCTTTGTGTCAGGCAATGAACTCCCGGATCATCTGACTGAAGTCATGCGTTTTATCGGATCAATCTCTGATCAAGAGTGTCGCCAGGAGATCATTCAGGACGGGCTCTTGCCTGCGTTGGCAAAAATCACCCTGGGGATTGAAAGTGATGGTCATCCATACGTGTCTATTCTTAACGCTTTGCAGAGTTTTTTGACTGATACAGCATCACCCGTTAACGAACGGTTGCCAGATGAACGGCAAAAGGAGTGTTTATCATGACTGACATGATTCTGTTTGGAGTGTTTCCCTATGTCGCGGTGGCACTGATGATCGGTGTAGGTATCTACCGATATTGTGTCGATCGTTACTCCTGGTCGTCGCAATCGTCTCAGTTTCTGGAAAGCCGTGTCCTGTTCTGGGGGTCAATCCCCTGGCACTACGCAATTCTCGTGATTCTTCTGGCGCACTTTCTGGCTTTTCTTGTCCCGTCCGGTTGGGCTGTAGTGGTAGGCAACCCTTTGCGTCTTTATCTGCTGGAGGTGACAGGGTTGGCTCTTGGTGTCAGTACACTGATTGCAGTCTCATTGTTGATTTTTCGCAGAGCTACCAATGCGCGGGTTTCAGCAGTGACCACGGTGATTGACTGGCTAGTGCTTGTAGCGCTTCTGGTGCAGGTCGCAACCGGTGTCTATATTGCCTTTACCCTACGTTGGGGGTCGGTCTGGTACCTGCACACGGCGACTCCCTGGCTCTGGTCTCTGCTCAAACTTGATCCTCAGGTGCATTATCTCGCAGCGTTACCGACAGTGGTCAAACTGCACGCGTTCAATGCGTTCCTTATTCTCGCCCTATTCCCTTTTTCAAGACTGGTCCATGTCATCAGTGTCCCATTGAGCTACCTGGGGCGTCCTTATCAGGTTGTGGTCTGGTACCGGGAACGACGGACTGGGTGAATTTTTCAAGAAAATCTATTTTTAACGCAAAGACGCAAAGGTAAAAAGAAAGTCGCAAAGGAAAGGCTTTAGGGTTAAACCAAAAACATAAGTTCTCTTTGCGCCTTTCTTGGGTTCTCTTCGCGCCTTGAGTGAGCAAAGCGAACGGGCGTTAAGTCTTTCGGTTTAACCTTAATCTTATGAGTTCAAATAAGATGCAGGGGGTCTGATGTTAGAAGTCGCAACCGCAAAATCACATAAAGTTCTCTTCCTGAACACCTTGGCTTTTACCGTCTGTTTTGCCGCATGGATGTTCAACGGCGTTCTGGTAACTTTTTTGGCCGACAACCAGGTCTTTGATTGGGGACCGATCGAAATCGGCTGGTTGATGGGCATTCCGGTACTGACCGGTTCGATCTTCAGGTTGCCGGCCGGAATGTTGACCGACAAATTCGGCGGCAAGCCGGTTTACGGTACACTCCTCTTCATATGTGCGGTCCCGATGTTTCTGCTTTCAAAAGCAGACAGCTTTACCTCTTTTGCCCTTTGTAGCTTCGGTTTTGGTTTGGCTGGAGTCAGCTTTTCCATCGGCATTGCCTTTTCATCGGTCTGGTATCCGAGAGAACGGCAGGGGACAGCCTTGGGGATTTTTGGTGCCGGTAATGCCGGCGCTGCGCTCACGACACTGATTGCACCAACCATGCTCAATCGCTTGACCGATAACGGGGCCAACCTTGAGGGTTGGCGAGAGTTGCCGGTTTACTACGCCGCAATCCTTGCAACCATGGGCGTGATCTTTTTTATCTTCTCCGAAAACAAGAAGCCTGCGTCCTCTGGCAAGTCTTTTGGTCAAATGCTCCTGCCGTTGAAAAATGTTCGAGTCTGGCGCTTTGGGCTCTACTACTTCCTTGTCTTTGGTTGCTTCGTTGCCTTCTCGCAATGGTTGGTTCCGTACTTCGTTAATGTTTATTATCTGCCGCTCGTTACTGCCGGTATTTTTGCTTCCGCGTTCAGTCTTCCTTCCGGTGTGATCCGCGCCCTCGGTGGGTGGATGTCAGATAAGTTCGGCGGGCGAACGGTTATGTACTGGGTCCTCGGTGCTTCAGTGGTGATCAGTTTCCTCGTTATTATCCCGAAGATGGACGTCTACTCTCCTGGTCGCGGAATTATGGCGAAAAGGGCAGGAGTTGTCACTGATGTTGCCAAAGGTTCAGTCGTAGTCGACGGTAAATCCTACGCTGTGAAGGTAAGACCAGAACCTTTAGAGAATTTTGACGATCAGATGCTTATTCTTCCGGGTAAGCAGACCTGGCAAGAACCTGTTGTCGAGGTTGGTCAGTCCATTAAGAAAAAGGACCTTCTTGCAAAAGGAGTGACACGAATCTTTTTTCAGGCAAACGTGTGGATTTTCGCGGTCTTTATTATTCTTCTAGGCAGTGTTTGGGGGATTGGAAAAGCGGCGGTCTATAAATTGATTCCGGATTATTTCCCCGAGGAAGTCGGGGTCGTCGGCGGCATGGTCGGTGTTCTTGGCGGCCTGGGTGGTTTCTTCTGCCCCATTATTTTTGGCTACCTTCTCGAATATACAGGGTTGTGGACCAGTTGTTGGATATTCATGTGCCTACTGTCCCTGATCTGTCTGATCTGGCTGCACCTGACAGCTCAGAAAATGATGAAAGAAAA
>JAAXQF010000183.1 GCA_012974435.1 Desulfuromonadales bacterium
GGGATGGCACCTGCCGTGCCGTCAGCATCGTTAGCGTTGAGCGTGCCACCTTCAGCCACGCTGTAAGCATCATCATTGGCTATCGGTTCCAGAACATCACCAACGCACCGGGGATTGACTGTATTCCCCACCAGTAGAGTCATATCTACCGCATCTAATCCGCGAGAGTAATACACTCTGCAGAGCCGCTTTCGTGGCTCAAAGCCGCTGTGAGAAATTCCATCTACGATCACATCGCTTTTTAGGAACCCCATGCGAAGCATTACGTCATTACAGATATGATCGACTATTGACCCAACA
Organism: Desulfuromonadales bacterium; assembly: GCA_012974435.1. Taxonomy (GTDB): domain Bacteria; phylum Desulfobacterota; class Desulfuromonadia; order Desulfuromonadales; family BM103; genus M0040. Next base: position 301 of record JAAXQF010000183.1, read on the forward strand.
AATTGATCTGAATTTTCGAGCAGTACAATTGCTGGATTGCTGGCTGCGATGAACTGGAGCATTGGTTGAAACACAGTCCCAGCCTCGTGATAAACGTCCACCAGCCCTGCCTTTTTCTTCTGGGTATTCAGTTTGGAGAATGGCGTACATGGTGAACCCATAACCACGATATCCAGTTTAGGGATCGCTTGGAGATCCAAATGGTAGATATCCCCTTGCACCATAATTGCGTCGTCGGTGCTGTCATCCCATATTTCATTGGACAGGTTAACCTCTGCCGGTAGTGATTCGAGTTCATTGGCAAAGCGTTGTTTTACGTGAACGCCACTAGATTTAAGACCGCGATGGATAGACCTGCATAGCAATCCTAATCCGGCAAAAAGCCCCCCTTTCCGTAAATGCTGCCCAGTTCGCACCCTACGTTTCAGATCTGATTCCCGAGCAAGGATCTTGCTCTGAAGCTGCTCTCCCCGAACAACAAGTTTCCCGGCTTCATAAGTTACAGTTACTTTTTCATATTCATTAAACGATTTAGTCAGATCTGCGTTATTCAGGTCGATGATGCAGCCTTTGGCCGTATCGGCCACATGATTGCGTGACTTGCCTTCTGAGCCGCCCTTAATGATGGCGAAGCCTTCCCCGTACTCAATAGAGATTGGCTGGCCTCCGGTAAAGCCAGCGCCTTTAACAAGGCGGTTATGTAGCCACAGCCGTTTGTTTTTCTTTGTGAACCCTAATACGTGTGTTGTTTGAGTTTTCATCATGTCGTCCTTGTGAGAGAGGTTGACTTAACCGCACCTTGGGAGCCGGTATGTAGGCCGGGAAAAAGATCTTTGAGCTGTTCGTTGAGCCCAGACAATCTTCTTGATTGCCTTTGCCTGTTCGGCGCTAAGAAGCGCGTCGTAGGTTTCAATTGCAAAGCCGTTGATCGAGGCAACAAAATCCTTCGAGCTAAAGGGGTTCCGGCCATAGCACGAACACCAGACTGCGAACTGCACCGCTAATTTCTGATTGTCTGTTTCGATAGCCACTGTCTTCTCCCCTAGTGCGTAAATTCATCTAAAGCATCCCACATGATTTCGGACTTAAAAGGGCCTGCGCCGGGCCGCTTGGAGGGTTGCAAGTTGCAGTAACGATGATTCAGTTGGGGGGGCAATCCGTGGGGTTCACAATGCTTTTTCTGGTCAGCCATAGACGCGAAATTTAACCACTCCCAAGGCAGCAGGAAATAATCCCAGACAGTGTTGCAAGGTTTTCAAGCCATGCAACAGTAGAGGTGTCACTAGCTTCAAACGAGCAGCAAGTACGAAGAGGCGGTTACATCATTTGCCGAGCTGCCAATGAATCACCTTGAGTGAGGGCTTTCCTCCCGGCCTGAGAACCGGGGGCTTTTTTTACTCGACCAGGCTTACCAGGGAAAAGATCATGGATTTATTTTCACAGGACTCCACCCCCACGATCCGGGGGTTCGCAGAGCTGGCTGAAGCTGGGAATAAGAAAGGTGTTATCGACTATCTACGCGCCTTGTCTCAGACAGAATTCAACCAAGAAGTTTTAGTTGCTGGATTTTCGATGATTGGTTTCCACCACGGAAAATCGAAGGTCATCGAGCATGTCGTCAATCAGATGAATTAAGGAGGCAGTATGGACACTGGAGCGACAATGGATGGCAATCTACCTCACCAGATCCCACAGGAAAGGTTTGTTGACGACATTACCTTGGAGCGGATTTTCTCTGACTTCCGACCGATTCCAAATCCATGCGGGAAGAGGTCCGACATGGACGGCTATCTGTTCAAAGAAGGTGATTGCGCTTTTTATATGATCGTAGAGGCGTTGCTCGATACATCGCGCCGGGTCTGGACCTTGATCGAGTGCAATGACAACCAGGTACTTGCTGGCTGGGGGTATCACCCAGTCAACGCCGTAATGGGCTACCTAATCACTGAGATCCCCTGCCCTAGAGCCGGTACAGAGAAAGAAACGACTAAATTTTAGGATTGAGGTATTGCAAGAAATTATTTGGGTGAGACACTTGGCACATATCAAAGGATTCTGCCTGGAGAGGTTGAGTGAGAGGGTTGCCCCGGAGTGTGAGAGCTACCGGGGCTTTTTTTTGAGATACTCACAATTTCTGTGGATAGAAACTGAATAACTCACCAGACGAAGACTACTACCCGCCTGGTATACGGGTTTCCGTAATTTCGGTTATAGAGGTCAATTAATGTACAGCCTGTTGAGCAAGATTAGCGGTGTCTTTGACGGACCCAAGCAAAAGGTCCAAGACATCGACAATGATCTGAAAAAGCACCTGGCGTATCGCTGCGTCCGAACGATCAGCTATTGGGCTTTGCTCGCAGTTGGTCATGTTCTTGCTTTCAGTTGGATGGTTTTCGGAACGGTATTGCAGGGAGGCTCAGACGACGCAGCGGTAATCGAAGAAGAAGAGCGATCTCGACATGGTTTCATTATGGATGAGCAAGAAGATTCGTCAGATCTATCCTGTAACTGAACACTCATGTACTTGGCGTAATCACACTTTAGACCCCTTTTTACCTAAAAAAAACGGGGTTGAATTCAGCCCCGCTTCTCAGCCATATCTAAGTGCTCTACTTTTTACCTGTTATTTTGTTACCTATTCTTTTATTAACTACTCTTTGCCCAGATCTGGCTGCTGTACCTGCACCTTGACCACCCATTACTGAACCGCCACCAACCCCACCTGTGC
>JAAXQF010000182.1 GCA_012974435.1 Desulfuromonadales bacterium
GGCGACGGCAGGGGGCGCAACGCCTGGGTTATTGCTTGTTTTTTTACAAGAACTCTGGAGTCCAGTCATCTGAACCATGCACCACTGTGATGGGGACTGTCCCGGCCCCTAACGGGCTGTCCCCGGCTTTAGGGCGTTATAGTACAGGCTTGAAATACGGGACAGTCCCCTTAACTGCGGGGACAGTCCCTGAACTGTTGAGGTGGTACCGGTCGCGGCCGGCAGCCGCCTCACTTTCTTTGCACGTGCAAAAGAAAGTAAGCAAAGAAACACGCCCTCCGTTTGTCCATAATTGCCTTCGGCAATAACTGGATACCCTCACGCCATAAAATCAATCCGCGAAGAAAAAAACTCGCTGTCGCTCAAACAGTTTTTCTTCGTTTTTCGGATTAATTTCATTCTGTTCGGCGGCACTCAACGGGAAGAGGGTAATCAAGATCAAAGTCAAAACTATGTAGACAATATCCTAGCCAAGATTTTTCTTTTGCAGTAAGCTAACGCATCTGAACACAATTCATTTACCAGGAGCACACACATGTCACGCACACCAGCGATTGACCCCGACTGCTGTATTGGCTGTGAAGTCTGTACCCAGGTCTGTCCTGAGGTATTCAGTATGCAAGACAGTCACAACGGACACGCTCACGAGAAAGCTGTCGTTCACAACCCCACCGGCGCCCCGGAAGCTAAGATAGAGTCCGCCATGGACAATTGTCCTTCGGCCTGTATTTATTGGGTATAAAATCTTGCGCCGCGTAGCGTGTGGCGTGGACGCCATTCACGGTCGCTGATGACTCTCGACGTTAAACATATTCCAGTGAAATAATCTGCTGTGACGCAAGCCCCTAAGATCTAAATATGCTTTCCCCCTCGCCACACGCCACGCGCCACGCGCTACAATCTTTCAAAAAAAACATCCTCCTTCTCAACATCTTTGCCAGCCTGAAGATGGCCCTGCTGCCCATGGCCATCATCACTCTTTTCTGGAAGGATCAGATCGGCTTAAGCCTTTCTGAGATCCTCCTTCTGCAAGCACTCTTTTCCCTGGCAACCCTGATCATGGAGTTTCCGTCAGGCTACTTGAGTGACCGTCTGGGTTATCGGTTTTCCCTCAACCTCGCTTGTCTGTTCGGCATCACTGGCTGGGCAACCTATACCTTCGCCGGTTCATTTGCCGGTGTTCTCGTTGCCGAGATACAGCTTGGCATCTCATATGCGTTTATCAGCGGAGCAGATAGCGCCCTGCTCTACGAAACACTTCGGCACGAAGGCAAGGAAGAGGAATACGCGAAACATGATGGTCGCATGACAGCCTGGGCGCAGGCCGGGGAGGCCGCTGGCGCGATCGGCGCAGGAGCGCTCTACGCCTGGTTTCCTCTCCTGCCCTTCCTGTTACAGATAGGTGTCTGGATTTCCGCCCTGATTGTCTGCCGCAATCTGAAGGATATCCCTGCGGCAAAACGACATACAGCTTCCCATCTGCGCGAAGCCCTTGGAATTGCGCGCAAAGCCTTCTTACTGAAACCTGGCCTGCGTTACAGTATCCTGCTCGCCGCTATGCTGGGGCTGGCATCTTTTTATCCAGTCTGGCTGATTCAACCTTACATGCAATCGATCAATGTCCCTCTGGTCTGGTTCGGCCCGATCTGGGCCGTTGCCAACCTCTGTGTTTCATTCGGATCGCTCTTAAGCCATCGCATTCAATATCACCTTGGAGCACGAGGGACATCACTTCTCCTTCTGTCACTGATCGCCATTGGCTACACAGGTCTGGCCTTCAACCAGTTTATCTGGGGCTTCGCCTTCTACTTCCTGCTCACGATCATGCGTGGCATTCAAGGACCTTTTCTGCGCCTCGCCCTGCAAAAGCAGAGCGAACGGCATGAACGCGCCAGCATTCTTTCCCTTAAATCATTAACCTTCAGACTCGGCTTTGTGATCACCGCGCCCTTGATCGGAATGATGGCGGATCGTTCTGGTCTCAGCTTTTGTTTCACGATTCTTCTTATCACACAGGTTCTGCTTGTTGCTGTTCTCATCTGGCCGTTTATAAAGAACACAAAAACCGTCTGGAACAGCTGAACAGGCCGAGTGAAGAAAGATGCAAGTTGTTACACACTTTCTTGACGCTGTGTATAATTAGAGGGAGAGTCAAACTTCAAACATTGGCAAGTCCATGATCCGACCATACCTGACATTTCGATCGCTTCCTGCCCTGTTGCTCGCCTGCAGTCTTCTGCTCCAGGGATGTGCCGCCATGCAGGAGACCGGACCAAAGATCAAAACCGGCATGCATATCGACGCAGTACTCGAGTGCGCTATCGAATACCCGCTTTTGTGGACCAAAGACCGCCGGCTCACCTACGGCACTAAAAGTGGCGAACTCCGCTGGAAGCCTCCAAAGGTAGAAGGCACACTTCTGAGGCTCATATCACAGGAGCGGAAGACAATCGAACCTGAGCAGCAAATAGCTCGACTGTACCAGGAGTTTACGGGCCTGGAAATTTCGCTAAAAGAAGAGGTCGCTCTGCCAGCTGGCGACGCCACACACATTGTTGGAGACACCGCAGAAAAGCATTTCGAAAGTTATCAATTCTCAAATGCCAACCGCAGCTATCTGATCTCCCTGACGATGCTGAAAGAAAATGCAAAACTTTACTCAGGGGTAATGGATAAAGTTATTCATACGTTCCAGGTTCTTCAATGAATTAACGGAGAAACGATCCAAACAAAGACAATCCATACCTGAACGCAAAAGCGCGAAGCCGCAGAGAGGAGTTGTCAGGCTCAAACCATTTTTCATATAATGAATTACCTCGCATCAAGATACGAGGTATCAACAGCCTGTAACTTTTGTTGTCAACACAATCTGAATCTATTTTAGCCGCGATCAGAATCTATAAAAATCTGTACAATCTAAAAAGAGATGCTCTAGGTTTTGGTTCTAACCATAGATCTTAATAGACTTTCATCGCGGCCAAACAAAGGTTGTCGCTTTAAAGTTAAACAACGCAG
>JAAXQF010000536.1 GCA_012974435.1 Desulfuromonadales bacterium
AGATGTGTATAAGAGACAGTTGAGAGGCTGGCCTTCGGCAAGCATAATTTCTAAAACTTTTTCGGCCACCCCCATCGTAATACTCCTTATTGTTCTTCGCTGGTATCAACAAGTTACCATGTCTGGGTGGCAGAATCGATGGTGACAGTGAGCGTGGCTCGCAACCAACTGAATTTTGACTTTAGTAGATCAAAGTCTGGCCCCTCTGTTATGAAGGCTGCTGTACCTTTAATCAGAAAGCCCGCTCCAGGTCCATTATTGCCCGTCACCTTACTGCTACCCAAGGTGATCAATACCTGATTATTGAAGGCAACATTTGCCTCAGTTTTATGCATATAACCTGCTGGGATAAGTAATCGATCATCCTCTGAAATCCGGATGTAACTGTTCCAAGTATTAACCATATGCGGTCCATCTTCACCTAAAGTTGCAATTGCAACCACGCCATCTTTTTTCATTATTTCTTGTAATTTTTCTGGAATCATCGTGACGACCTCCTACTCGTTGTGTTGTTATTCTGCCCTATCTAAAAGAGTCAGATTCTCTTTAATGACTGTGATAAAATCCCCTTGGATTAAAGGAACATGCGGCTGGGTTGGCATCCACGATGGCTGCGTTCACGGGATCTATCAAGAGCATGGCCGCGTGATTGTTCTCAAAAAGAGCATGATACTGCTGATCACGCTCCTGTAGTTCCTTCTCTGCCCGTTTGCGATCGGTGATATCGCGAGCCACGGCAAAAATCAGCCCTTCCTCGGGCAACGCGTAGGCATTCCACGAAATCCACTTGTATGTCCCGTCTTTGCACCGATATCGGTTTTCGAATCCATGCAGTTTTCGAGCAGACAGAAGCTGCTCTGAGGCGGACATGGTGGCTTCATGATCATCGGGATGGACAAATTCGATATAGGGGCGACCGAGAAGTTCCTTCGCCGTCCACCCAAGGTTCTTCGTCCAGGCAGGATTTATCTGCTTAAAAAAACCGTTGATTCCCGCGACTCCGAACATGTCTACTGAATACTCGAACAGATGATCGCGTTCTCTTTCAGCTTTCTCGCGATTGGCTATTTCAGCACGAAGTTGCTGATTGGCTGCAATAAGCGCTTCGTGCGCTTGTTGACACATCAGATACCGTCCGACCCTACCGCTTCGACACTAAAGGGTTGCCAGTCCAGCCCGGGCAGGACAATGTGGCAATCACCTACGCTGGGAGTGTTCAGAAAGACCGTGGGCCTGTCGAACCCTTTGGCCTCATCGACCAGCCACTTTCGAGCCTTGCCAGAGTCTATGCTCACCTTGTTCTTTGTCATGGAACCTCCAAGGGGCGACTCAGCTAAGGTATTGCGCTGATTTATGGCCACTCCCAAATACAGCACTTGAGAGGCGGCCTTTTGAGTGTCTGAAATATGACTTTCAATAAGAGAAGTCGAAAGTGTTCTGAAAGTGGTGAGATTCAGGAACTTGATACTATTTCGCCATGGGAAGGGTAAAACTGAAAATACTGCCATTGTTGTCGTTGATTTGTACTCCCACTTCTCCGTTGAGTTTTTCCACTATGCGCTTAACAATGGAAAGCCCCAGACCGTGGCCACCTGAACCGCTCTTTTGGGACCGATAGGTAGTGAAAAGGTGGGCCTGCTCAGCGTGGGTCAAACCTTTGCCGTTGTCTTTGACCCAAAATTTGGCAAAGCCATCATCCTTTAGCTCCCCCCATGTGAATTTTCGGTGGGGTTCCGCCATGCGTGATGGCGTTGCTGATGTAGTTATACCAGACTTCCTCCACCCATGGAGCATATCCCAGGGCCTCGGGGAAATCTTCCGCCAGAGTAATTTCTGCCTCGTACTTCTTGCATTCGTGACTAAGCCGGGATATCGCTTCGCTGATGATAGAGGGCATATCAAGGGGAGTGACGATTACATCCTCCATTCTCACGCTGGAGAGAAGAAGCAGTGCATCTATAACCTTGGACATCTTCCGGCCAGTCTGGCAAATCTCATCAAGGGACTCCAGGATTATCTGTTTCTCAAGTGCTCCTCCTGACTGATTCAGAAGTTCGCTGTACCCGATCATAGTGGTTAGAGAGCCTTTCAGGTCATGGGCCACCGTGTGGGCAAATGCGTCTAACTCCTCAATACGAGATAGGAGGTTCTTCTCGGCCTCTTTGCGCAGGGTAATGTCGGCAACGAAGGCCATGGCCAGACTGCCGTGGATTGTTTCAATGTGGCTGAGGCTTATTTCAACAGGAAATTCATGACCGTCCTTGTGGCATCCAGCGAGTTCCCGCCCCAGTCCCATGGGCCTGATTCTGAGTCTTTTAAAATACTCTTTCAAATGCTTTTGGTGGGCAGCATGGAACCTGGGAGGGATAAGGATGTTCAGGGGGCGGCCAATAATTTCTTCTTTTTGGTAACCGAATAACTCCTCCACTCGCGTATTGACCAAAACAATGGTTGTAGTTGTATCGATGATGATAACTCCCTCGGCAAGAGAATCAAATAAGGTCCGAACGGTCACATCTCCTTGAAAGATCCCTGCCGCGAAGGCCACCCGTCGCTGAATTTCGAGGTCCTCTTGAAGGCCGATTATTTCCTTGGAAAGGTCAGCACCCTTCCCTTTGCTCAGTTTTTTTTCGTCCGATTTTTCCATTTCCATACCTCACGAGAGACTTGATAAAACCCTTCCTAGGAGTGGGAAAAGTCTGACATGTGAGTAAGTCTAACAGAAATCAATGGGGGGCTTGGGAGGCCCTTAGTTGTTTGGTCAAGACCAGATGGCCGCTTCTAATTTACTGTTTTGTCGGATGGTATCCAACAAAACAAGGCGGCAGGGTCAAAATTGGCAGGGCCGTATTGTTTAGCGACTGTCTCACAACCGGCAGGTGCCAGGGTAGCTGTCACTTCAAGCCTCATCTTGATCAGAAAAAGGGAACGTCCGATATGTTGTGTTATTGAAATTCAGGGTCGCCGGAAGT
>JAAXQF010000543.1 GCA_012974435.1 Desulfuromonadales bacterium
TATAGTCGCGCTGCGGCGTCATTGACAAAAAGGAATTTACCATCGAGGGAGGTGGTAAAGACCCCGACGTAGGCATTATCAACCAGGCTGCGGTACTTGACTTCGCTTTTTGCGAGGTTCTCCGCCGACGCCCTACGCTCAATCGCCTCAGTCAATGTCTGTGCAATACCGTTGATCAGATCACGCTCCTCCTTCATGAACGGGCCTTCATCCAGTGTCGGGCGCTCTTTAAGATAACAGGCCTCCACAGTGCCGACCTTCTGCCCATTAATAATAATATCACTCGACTGCTTCCATGCCGTCTCTTCGAATGGTTCAGAGACCCAAACCTTTTTGTTGAAATGCAACTTGCCTCGCGTTATATCAGGATATTGCCATCCCGGCGGAATAGCATCTACGGTATCCTGAAATATCTCTCCAAGTGTTTCTCTCGTCTTTATCGAATTAGAAATGGTGTACATGCAATTGAGCTCTTTCAGTCGTTCACCTATATCGTGAAGGAGTTCCGATTTCTTTGCTTCGCTTGTAAAGAGATCCTCGCTGGCCTGTTTGCGTTCGGAAATATCCTCGACAACGACGACAAACCACTTTGGCGTTGTATCGTCTTCGAGAAGGATCCTGACCGTCAGGTTGATCCAAACGATCGAGGAATCCTTGCGGATATATCTTTTTTCCATGTTATAGGAGACGGCTTCCCCATTTAGCAGCCTCTGCACATGCTCCAGATCTTTGTCGAGGTCTTCAGGGTGGGTAATATCCTGAAATGTCAGTTCGAGCATTTCCTTTTGAGAATATCCGACGATATCGCAGAACTTCTGATTCAGTCGGAGGAACCGGCCATCGGGAGCTACATGGGCGATACCTACGGCCGCCTGCTCGAAGGTTGCACGGAAACGCGATTCACTGTCTGAGAGTTCTGATGTACGTGCTACGACCTTCCGGCGCAGTTGTCTGTTCCAGAATATAATTAGGATCACGATACTCAAAACCGCGACCCCGACAATCAGGACCCATTTCAAAACCTCGGCTTTGTCTATCCCCTGCTCGAATTTTATCGCGAGGTACTTCTGGCGGATTGCGACTTTCTCTTCTTCGGTGATGCTCGCCAGAACCTTGTTGATAATACCAGCCAGTTCCGGCCAGTCGTTGCGAACGCCCATGGAAAGAGCCACGTCTTCAAAAGGACCGGCAGCTGCGACCTGAAGATCAGAGAATCCCCTGCTTTGTATGATATGGCTGGCCACGATCAGATTGCCGATATAGGCAGCCGGCTGACCGGTTGCCACTGCCTGCAAAGCCTTCTCATCTGAATCGAACAGCGCCAGACTGATGTGAGGGTAATCCCTGAGCAGTTGCTTCTGCAATACAGAGCCTCGCAAGACCGCAAGCGTCTTCCCGGCCAGGTCATCGATATCAAGGATAAGCGTGTCCTGTTTCCGGATGAAGATGACGTAGGGGGCGGAGACATAGCTCTCTGAAAAAGACAAATATTCTTCACGCTCGGGGGTTGGCGAGATGACCGCAGTCATGTCGGGCCCCTTGCGTTGCTTCATACTTTCGAGAAACTCAGAAAACGGCTGAGCGGTTACTTCATATTTAAATTCTATCCCGGTCCGTTCTTCGATCAGATTGAGATACTCAATAGCAATCCCCTGCGGCGCTTCGTTGCTTTTGACGATCATGTAGGGAGGGTAGTCGACTATGCGTATCCGGACCGTGAGCTTTTGACCTAACCAGGCTTTTTCCTCCTCGTTCAGCTGGTTCCTGAACGAAGCAGGCGCCACCTGTGCCGCGCCGGAACCTCCCCATTTTGCCATAATAGAACGACGCTTTTCGGGAGGAATTGCATTCAGGCCCTTGTTCAGGATGGAGACCAGCTCCGGCCAGTCTTTGCGAACTCCGAAGCTATGGGTGTGGAAACCAAAAGGTGTGTTCCCTACGCTTTTCAGATGGATCAGTCCTAAGTTGCCGATGTGGTAGTTTGCGACCGACATGTTGCCGATATAGGCATCAGCTTCACCCAACGAAACAGCGCGCAAAGCATCTGGAGCATATCCCTTCACTTCCATCAAGTGGATGCCGGGATAGGCGTTGCGAATCTTCTCTATAAGGGCGTAGCCCGCTTCGATGGCCACAGTTTTGCCGTTTAGATCCTTGATGTTGCTGACTGTCTGATTGTCTTCCCTTGTGTAGATAATAAAGGGTTGTTCCAAGTAATCCTTGCTGAAGAGCATGAATTCGTTTCTTTCCGGTGTTTTCGTGGCTGTCAGCAGTAAATCTACTTTACCATCCTGCTGTTTGATATGCCCCAGGCCTTCAGACCACGGGATACCGGAAACATACTGAATATCTAACCCTGTCTGTTTGGCAATGTGGTCAATCAACTCGATTGAGAAACCGACAGGCTTACCCTGATCCATGAAATGGAAAGGGGGAAAATTGCTCACACGCGCTTTTATCGTCGGCCGGGTGTCTAGCCAAGCTTGTTCCTCGGGGGTCAAGAGAGCTTTTTTTTCTGAATACGACTGAGGCCAATCAATGAACCATTTGTTCAGAATTCGGGGCAGTTCATCCTGCTGCATGGCCGTTATGACCTTGTTCATGATCGAAACGAGCTCCGGCCAGTCTTTCCGGACATGAATGACCATTTCTATGGGGTACTCTTTGATCAATAAGATGTTATCAATCGTTCCCTGCAAATTCTCCTTGCGCCAATGATCATAGCTCATCCAGGCGACAATAACGTCGATCTCCTTGCTCAGCAGGGCCTGGGTCATGGACTCATGGCTGTCATAAGGCTTGAGAATGGCCGAAGGAAGCTTTTCCAGCAGGGATCTTGTTGGGCGTGCGGCCCTTTTGTACCCGATGCGCATGCCCTTCAGGTCTGAGAAGCGCTTTAATCGAAACTCGTTTTGGGAGCGAGCAAAAACAGAAAAGTAGGTGGGAAGCAGGAGATCGGTTGGATTGTAAAGAACCTGTCTCTTATACACATCTGACGCTGCCGACGA
>JAAXQF010000394.1 GCA_012974435.1 Desulfuromonadales bacterium
GCCTTTTCCACCACTAACCCTCGGCTCTAGTCTGTGTTTTAACCGGAAAGAAAAAGAGGTAAGTCAAATGAAAGCAACAGTCATACACGAATTTGGCGATTTCGACGTGCTCAAGCACGAAGACATCGAACAGCCAAGCCCAAAACCTGGTCATGTATTAATCAAAGTGCTCGCGGCTGGGGTCGAGCGTTTGGATCATTATATCCGTGAAGGATCAATTGTGCCGGAACTGCCATTCCCTCATATACTAGGGGCAGATGCTGTTGGCGAGGTGGCTGAGCTTGGAGAAGGAGTTACCGGTTTTGAAATCGGTGAGCGAGAGATTGTAGCCCCGGGATATCCGCAAGAAGAAGACGAGACCGATATTCGTCCTGCTGTTACCGCCCCAAGCTTTGCCTTACCAGGTTTGCACATTTCAGGAACATATGCTCAGTTTATGGAAGTGCCTGCTTACGCCCTGGTCAAAGATGAAACAGGGCTAAAGCCTGAAGAGGTGGCCACACTCCCGGTGTCTTTAGCGACGGCTGTTCACGCGCTTAAGCAGATTGGCGAAGTGAAAGCTGGCGACAAGGTTCTGATTCATGCAGGCGCTTCTGGTTCTGGCAGCATGCAAATCCAGGTCGCTAAAGCAATGGGCGCAGATGTCGCTACGACTGTTCGCAGCGATGCCAAGGGCGAATTTGCCAAGACGCTCGGTGCAGACCTTGTGATCAACACCCGCAAAGAGGATTTCGTTGAGCAAGTGAAAGAGTGGTCCGGTGGCCTTGGCGCTGACGTGGTGATCGACAATCTTGGCGGCGATGTACTCTCAAAGAGCATTGATGCGGTCAAGCCTCTGGGTGTTGTGGTCGCTTTTGGTTTCGCGGCTGGCACTGAGGTCACATTCGACGTCCGGAATTTGTTCTTCAGCCAGAAACAGTTGCGCGGCTCGATGGCGAGTGACATGGAGGATCTCGAGTGGGGCCTGGAGCAAGTCCGCGCAGGACGGATCAAGCCGTTACTCGACCACACGCTGCCACTGAGCAAGGCGGCAGAGGCGCACCGCCTGATCGCCAACAATGAGGTCACTGGGAACCTCGTGTTACTACCGTGGGCTGAATAACACCGGGATTTACCCCGTTTCCACGGAGAAAGCGGCAAGAGCGATTTTCGCCGTGCCGACAGTACAGGCTTTGCGTCTACGATCCGCGTCTTCGGGCGCAGCGCTGAACTCGCAGCGAGGAGCGATCAAATTGATAGAACTTTACTCGTGGTACACATCGAACGGACGAAAGGTTTCGATCGCCCTGGAAGAGCTCGGACTTCCGTATGAGATTCACCCAATCGATATCACCCGCGGTGAGCAGACCACTATCGAATTCATGCGCGTCAGCCCGAATGGGAAGATCCCTGCCATTGTGGACCAGGATGCTGGAGGAAGAACGCTGATGGAATCCGGGGCGATTCTGCTTTACTTAGCGGACAAGATAGGCCGGCTGATTTCCAAAGACGAGGATCAACGCTGGCGGACCATTGAGTGGCTAATGTGGCAGATGGGAGGCATTGGTCCGTTCCTTGGGCAGCATCTCCACTTTACCCATTACAAGCCGGACGTGTCCGACTACGGGAAAGAACGATATGCTAACGAAGCGCGGCGCTTGTATGGGGTTCTCGACCAGCGATTGGTGGACCATGAGTACCTGGCGGATGATTACTCTATTGCCGATATCGCGACATGGCCGTGGATTGCCCGCCACAACTGGCAAAGAATCGATCTGAACGAATATCCACATGTCCGGCGGTGGTATGTTGCGATCGCGGAGCGGCCAGCTGTCCAGAGGGGTTGGCGAGTGCCTGAGAATGATCAGGAGATCCCAATGCCTGTTATGGGCGACGAACTCTAAGCTACATTCTGGACGAACGTCTGCTTTTGGCCGAAAGCGGAAGTCAGAATCTCGCAATCCCAGCGTTTTTAACGTCCGCTTTACCCCCGGAAGCGGCCGTTGGGATGGTAGAGTTCTGAGGGGCCGCTGACGACCCGAAGCGGCCGGTCGCAGGGCACCGCGTCGGGACCTGTTTTTTGCTTGTCGTCGCGATGTGGTCGAATAGTCAAATGCATAAATTGAACAAATAGCGGAGAAGAAAAATGGGGAATCGGATTAAACGTTATCTTATTGCTAGCATGGTGTTCTTCGCGGTCGTCGCATGCGGGCCGGCTGCCGAGCAGGCCCGCGCTCCAGAACCCGAAGATAATGCAGGCTCACTAGCGCCCGAGCCAGTTGTCACATACAGAGGCAGCGATGTCTCCAGGGAGCGAGTGGAGCATGGGGAATTGATCATTGACGTCGATGAAACGCGGCGAGAGTTGCACGCCCAGCATCATCCGCATGGCGTACTCGAAACCCGTCGGGTTCCGGGCACCTTTGGTGCTCCAGCAATGACCGAAATCAGTGATTTCGCACTCTCAAAAGATGATCTTGTCGTAATCAATCCAGGACCCGGAGAGTATGTACATGTAATGGAAGGCCAGCGCCACGGATACCAGAATCTAGTGGTCGGGATCACCTACACAGCGCCTGGAGGGGCACCCCCTATGCATACGCACTTGGGTGAAGAGGCGCATGTTCTCACTTCCGATCAAAAGGTTTTGTACGCCCTGGGGGACAAAATTTTCGAGTTGACGGGACCTTATATCGTGAACATCCCACCCATGGTTCCGCATTCTTTTCAGAATCTAGACGATGACGTGGCAGAGTTGGTGGTGATCTTTCCAACAAACGTTTGGGAGTACGATGTGCTTGACTACTTTCCTTTTGCCGAGAAGAGCGGAGCGGAATAGGCACGATTAGACCAATCTCGCTTAACTCCTAATAGTCCGCTAATGGCCGAAAGCGGCCACTAAATATCGAGTGAATCAGGACATCTGAACGTCCGCTATTGAGAAAAGCGGACATTACGCTACTAATTCCGTAGCAAAACGACCGCTATACGCTCTAAAGCGGCCATTACGCTAAAAT
>JAAXQF010000234.1 GCA_012974435.1 Desulfuromonadales bacterium
GTTCCAGTCATACTCTTTGGCTGCTGCGGCATCTCAGCGCGCCGTGGATGTCGCAACAATTCAGTATCAGGAAGGTGCTATCGACTTCAATACCTTGATCTCCACTCTGAACGCCAACCAGCAACAACAGGACCTGATGACGGCAACTCAAGGCAGCGTTGCTACCAGCCTTGTCCAGGTTTACAAAGCGCTCGGAGGTGGCTGGGAGATACGCGACAATCGGGATCCGGTCGATTTGTTGCCTGCGGCTACGAAGGATGAGATGCGGAAGAGAACCGATGCGTGGGACGGTGTCCTCAAATAAGAGGTTTCTGCCCTTGATGTAAAAGAAATCTTCGAAGCTGCGGGGATGAAACTGTGGAAGAGAGGCATTACTGATGTTGCTTAACGTTTTCCTTGCTGCTTTGCTGCTGGTAACGACAACCGGAATCCATGCCGGTGGGATGATGCTGGCGCTGCATATTGCCAAGATTGCAAAAAAACGAGGGATGACACACTTTCGTATCCTCAGGATCAGCAGTATCGTTCTTCTAATGTTTGTCATCTCTGTTCTGGAGGTATTGGTCTGGGCTGTTGCCTATCTTGCCTTAAACGCGATCGAGGGGCTCGAACAGGCTGTTTACTTCTCTATGGTCACCTTCACTACCCTTGGTTATGGCGATGTTTTGCTCGATGACCGCTGGCGTCTGCTTGCGTCCTTCGAGGCGGCTAACGGGATCATTATGTTCGGCTGGACTACGGCGATCGTCATGGCTGTTGTCCATCGCATTTTTATTGCAGAGAAGGGCAAGGATTGCTGACTCTTAAATGGCGGGGAGTTAGGAGCTGGGAGCTGGGTGTTGGGTGTTGGGGAAGGCTGGGAATGCGACCCGCCGGTTCTGACCTTTATAGCGCTTCCCAATAACTTTGCTATACTCTATCCATCTATTCACTAAAGAATTCAGTCATTTAGGGTTCTTTCTCTAGCTATGGCCGCCAGGTATATCAAAATGATCCATCTTGATGACTTAAAAGCATTTGTTCACAATGATCGAAACAAGACTAAGGATATGATTCTTCCGATCATTACGACCCTGATTTCCGGACTCATCATCATTTTGTCGATCAGCCCGCAATATCTGAGCGAATTAAATCCGTTCACTCTCTTGCTTTTATCCGTCGCCAGCGCCTTGCCCGTATGGGCTGTCAACCAGCTTTTGTGGCTACACCTGGAGAGGAGGATGACCAGCCAGATTGTCGGTAGAATTGTGCTGGCCTTCGATATCTCAGCGAAAGAAAAAAAGGTCTTGTCCTTTGCACTTTCCCGGTTACTGAAGGCCATTGATATCATGCGCTTTATCCCATCGAAGGATATCGCCAACCTGGTCACTATCGTCACCATATATCTCGGTGCAGTGGTCGTCTATTTCACCAGCCAGTCTCCAGCTGGTCTCTATATCACCATCCTCTCGTTCAGCTTGATCGTCTGGCTGGCATGCCTGTTTGTTCTGCACAGCTACTGTCAGAAAATCGACGTAAGGCCGATCAAAGATGCCTGGGAGAAGTTGATCAACAACGAGGAGCTCATAGGACAGGTCAACAGTCACCTTGAAAGAATAGAAAGACTGGTTCGAGCACGGACAAGTGCGGAATCCTGCGAAAAAGTGAACGATGAAAAACCAGGCGAAGCTCAATCCTCCGAGTCGCAACCTGAATAAACTTTCTTCTGGCCTATAACCAAATTTTCACTTCATCCCTGATTGTCCGCCAGGCTGCTAGACTTAATCAGAAAAAATCATCAATGAGTGGGAAATGGTTGTCGGTTCATCGGCACAGGACTTCCTGCAAAATGTCCCGGAATACCAGACGAAACTTCATCAGCAGGTGGAACAGCTCTACGATGTATTGGACAGCAAGGGTGTGCATCTAAAAGGGAAAGGGGTTAGTGATATATTAAACCCGGGAGCAGTCATGAAATATGTGGGGCAGCTGTTCAGCGAACTGAGTGCATTGCTGGCCAACGGTTTTCTGGTTCTGTTGCTGGCCGTTTTTATGGCGCTTGAAGTTGGGGGCTTTCCCGCAAAGCTCAAGGCCGTTTTCGGCCCCGAGAACACCAAAACTCTTCAGCTCGAGAAATTTAACACAAGTGTTCGAGAATATATGGCGATCAAAACGGTGGTGAGCCTTGTTACCGGCGCACTCGTCTCTCTCTCTCTCTTCGTAATAGGCGTAGATTACCCGATCATGTGGGGAATGCTCGCATTTGCCTTTAATTTTATTCCCAATATCGGTTCGATTATTGCGGCCGTGCCTGCAGTGCTCCTCGCTGTTGTGCAATTGGGGCCAGGCAGTGCCCTGGCTGCGGCGGCTTGTTACGTGGTTATTAATGTGGTGGTAGGTAACGTAATCGAGCCCCGCTTTATGGGCAAAGGCCTTGGTCTCTCAACCCTGGTTGTACTTCTTTCTCTGCTCTTCTGGGGATGGGTGTTCGGGCCGATCGGCATGCTGTTGTCTGTTGTGCTCACCATGACGCTAAAGATGTTTCTGGAGAACAGCGAAGAGACTCGATGGCTGGCCTTGCTGCTTGGGCCGAATCCAGAAGAATAAGCAATCAACCACTCAACTGCCCACTGATAAGCCCTTAATTTCTCTAAATATTCGCTTTGTCAACGGGAGTAAAAGAGCAAGTAACGAGAGCGGTTAAGATATGAATCAAGGTTTGTTTGCCAGAGAATTTTTATTCGCCCTGTACGTTATTGTCCAGGCTGCCCTCATCGTCAGGGTGTTGCTGCGCCCTCACCGGGAGCCATCTTCGCGGATTGCCTGGATCGTGGTCATCATTGTCGTCCCATTGCTGGGCATCCTGTCTTATCTCCTGTTAGGTGAAACGAACATCGGTCGACGTCGGGTGGCGCGGATGCGAACTGTTCTTGCGCGGCTGCCGGGTTTGGCTGATGTTTCTGGAATGGAGGCAGCGAACCTGCAGGCTGATGTGCCACAAAGTTACGCGCACCTGTTCCAACTTGGGAAAACGGTCAACGGCTTCGATCCCGTTGGTGGCAACCGGGCGCACTTAACAGAAGATTCGAACGCCGGCATCGCCGCCATGGTTGCCGATATTGATGCTGCGCAGGATCATGTTCACCTGCTGTTCTATATCTGGCTGGCGGATAACAACGGTTGCAAGGTGGTCGAAGCGCTGAAACGAGCAGCGAAACGCGGTGTGACATGTCGGGCCATGGCGGACGGTCTCGGCTCACGCATCATGATCGGTTCGAAACATTGGCAGGCTATGCGAACAGCGGGTGTCAACCTGGCCACGGCTCTGCCGATCGGCAATCCGTTGTTGCGTCCCCTCAAGGGCCGTATCGACCTGCGTAATCACCGCAAGATCGTTGTTGTCGATAATCACATTACCTACTGCGGCAGCCAGAACTGTGCCGATCCGGAGTTTCTGATCAAGGCGGAGTTTGCGCCATGGGTGGATGCCTTGATGCGCTTTGAAGGCCCGATCGCCCGCCAGAATCAATACCTGTTTATCAGTGACTGGGAAGTGGAGACAGGAGAGGACATCAGCTCCCTGCTCAGACAGCCTTTTCCGCCAACTCAACCCGGTTTTACAGCACAGGTGGTCGGGACCGGTCCGACCGTTCGTAACTCTGCCATGCCCGAGATGTTTGAAACGTTGATGTACACTGCTCGTCGCGAGCTGGTTATCACGACTCCGTACTATGTGCCAGATGAGCCGATGCAGACCGCTCTCTGTGCAAGTGCCCGCCGCGGAGTCGAAACGACCATCGTCTTCCCGGCCAGAAATGATTCCTGGATCGTCGCTGCTGCCAGCCGCAGTTATTACGCCGATCTTCTCGCTGCTGGCGTCCGTATCTTTGAATATGAGGGCGGGCTGTTGCATACCAAGTCCCTGACTCTTGACGGCGACCTCACCCTGATCGGTTCGGCGAACATGGACCGGCGCAGCTTTGAACTCAACTATGAGAACAATATTCTGTTTTGCGATCGGGCACTGACGACTGATATGCGTCAACGGCAGGACAGCTACATTGCCAGTTCCAGGCCGGTCACCATCGATATGGTCGAACAGTGGACCTGGCAGCATCGTCTCTGGAACAACGCCATTGGCATGTTCGGGCCGGTACTGTAAATTCGCACTTTGGGTGTCAATGGAAGAGATGGACAGACCTGGGAACTGTGGCCCAAGGCAACTTCTGCCTCTCAGTCGGTGTGCGCTGCAGAGCGACCACGCTCTTGTCCATTACCGGTTTGTCTTTTATACTTGAAGCACACACAATATTCCGGAGGTTGTTATGAAGAGACTTTTGTTGTTGACGATTATGTTGTACCTGTTGATCCTGACGTGTGCTTCTGCAGAGATTTTTCGCTGCAGGACACCTGACGGCGAACTGGTTATGACCGATAATAAGGCAGAAATTCCGGCTGATTGCCGACCTGTTGAAGCACCGGCAGGGTCGGGCAGCTTCAACGTCGTTCCCAGTACCCCGGCGGCTGCCGTTGAAAGCTCGTCTGTCAGCCCAAAACCAGAGGTCCGCTCTGAGGCGAGCAGTTGAAACAGCAAAAGATTGACATGCTCGATGCCTTACCGAAAAGCGGTTTGAAAGATCATGAACAAAAGGCCGTTCGAGAGACGCTGAGTGAAATGCCACATCGGTAATATGCTGCTGTAGTTGATATAGACGTTTCTGGACAGGGGGGCGCGAAAGGTCTGTTCGTGCCCCTTTTCTTCCCGTATACTCCGAAATCGAGCAATTCCCCCTTAAAGTGTTGATCAATCTGTTTGGAAGAGGTGACATGAAGAATCTTTTTGTCCTGGCACTGTTTGCCTGCTGTATCGTTATAGGTTGTGTGGCCAAAGCACCGGAGCCGGTAGCGATTGAAATCGACTACCGCAAGGTCGATTACCTGGCTGATGTCAAACCGATCCTCGACAAGCGCTGTGTGGTCTGTCACTCCTGTTACAATTCCCCCTGCCAGCTTAAAATGAGTTCTTACGAAGGCCTTGATCGGGGCGCCAGCAAGAAGAAGATCTACAACGCGACCCGCCTGAAGACCATGGATCCGACCCGGCTCTTTGTCTCTCTCACAAAATGAAAAACCCGAAGAGCGTTGGTGACTACTTTGCGGAATCAGACGAGCAGAGTTGCGTAGAAACAGGTGCGGAGCTGGGGAAATACCTCAAAGAGCACCCCAACCAGGGCATGCCGTTCGGCTTTCCACCATTGAAACAGGCAGAGTTTGAAAATATCGCCCTCTGGTTGTCTCAGGGCGCAAAAGGTCCGAGTCCGACCGAGCAGGAAAAACTCACCACGCCGAAAACCCCGGATGCCCTGGCGATCGAACGCTGGGAAGAATTCCTCAACAACCCCGACGCCAAGCACGGTATGACCGCTCGTTATCTTTACGAGCACCTCTTTCTGGCCCACCTCGATTTCAAAACGGGTAGTAACGAATTTTTTGAGTTGGTCCGCTCGAAAACGGCACCGGGGGAACCGATCCAGCTGATTGCCACGGTCCGGCCTTACGATGATCCTGGCGTCGACAAGTTCTATTACCGTTTCCGCAAGATTCATTCGACTATCGTCCATAAAACCCACATGGTCTTTCCGATGGACGATGCACAGCTAAGTCGCTTTAAGGAGCTGTTCATTCAACCTGAATGGCTGCAGACTCCCCACCTGGTCGATTACGATCCGGCCGTCAGTGCCAACCCGTTCCGTTCCTTCGAGCAGATCCCGCCGCGATCCCGTTACCAGTTCCTGCTCGACAACTCCCAATACACCATCATGACCTTTATCCGTGGTCCGGTTTGTCGCGGTCAGGTGGCTCTGAATGTCATCCATGACCAGTTCTGGGTGATGTTTCTCGACCCTGATCACGATCTGAGCGTCAAGTATCCCGGCTTCCTCAAGCAGCAGAGCGACAACCTGCGGACGCCGAACGCCAACGGCAGTAACTTTGGTAACTTCAATATTTTCAAAAATGAATACCGTAAAGCTGCTGACAGGTTCGCCGCCGCCCAGCAGGCCTATACTGCCAGTCACAACTACAACGGCCTGGATTACGATGCGATCTGGAAAGGCAACCGGGCAGAGGATACGCCGCTTTTGACCGTCTATCGTCATTTCGACAGCGCCTCGGTCCACAAGGGCATTCTTGGCGATCTGCCGGAGACCATGTGGGTGATTGACTATCCGCTTCTCGAACGGATCTACTACGCCCTGGTGGCTGGTTTCGATGTCTATGGCACCCTCAGCCATCAATTGGCAACCCGTCTGTACATGGACACCCTGCGTCTGGAAGGGGAGAGCCTGTTCCTCAACTTTATGCCGCAAGAGCAGCGCAAGCCGATGCTTGATAAATGGTACACGGGCGTCAAAGAGAAACATATTCACTACTTCCCGGCTGAGATGCCAAGCGGAATAGAATTTTCAACAGATGAGCCGAAACGGGAATTCATCGAAACTCTGGTTAAAGAGCATATCCGCCCGGATACCAAGATTGAATTCGATATAGCCAATTATGTTGGTGCCGGAGAGGGACACCCGCAACTTCCGCAGCAGTATAAGACCCATGCCGACTACCTGCAGGGCTTCCGGGCGATTTCCAAGCCGGGAACAGCTTTCTTTAAAGTGATCACCGACAATAATCTCAACTTGGGCTATGTTCGTGTGCGCCTTCCGGACAACAAAGACTTTGTGTTCACTATCGTCGTTAATCGCTGGCACGACAGTGTTGCCTTCCCCTTTTCTGAGGATAAGACCTTTGAGCACATAAAGGATCAGGCTAACTTTATCCGTGGCTTTGTTGGCTCCTACCCGAACAGTTTTCTCGATATGAATGTTGAGGATCTGCCGGCCTTTTTCAAACTGATATCCAATTACAGCGGTAGTGAGACGGATATCTCCCAATTACGAAAGTATGTCGTCAACCGGGCGGATGATGATTTCTGGGAAAGATACGATTGGTTTCAACAGCGCTTCAAAGATGATCAGCCGGTTCATGCCGGTCTCTTTGATCTGAACCGTTATTATTACCGGGCAATTGACTGAAAAAGGGTGGGGGAGGAGTTGGGAGCGAGGAGCTGGGAGCTGGGAGCAAGGAGCTGGGAGCAAGGAGCAAGGAGCTGGGAGCAAGGAGCTGGGAGCTGGGAGCTGGGAGCTGGGAGCTGAAACTTGAACAGCCACTAAACGAGAAAACCACACAAAAGAAAGGGTCTCTCAAGAGGCCCGGGTTCTGTCGAATGCTCTGTCGCACAAACTTACACACCGCAATTCATAAACGCCACAGACTACTGGCTCTTCTATACACACCTTTGCTAAAATCCGCCTAGATTCAACAATCTCCGCATTCTTTTTTGGGTCTATAACCCAAACAAAGGGAATACGTCTTTACACCAAAACGGTAAGAGCTGAAATCAAAAGACCAACGCAAAGACGCTAAGAAAAGCCAAGAAAGACGCAAAGGGTGACTATTCTCTTTTTTTGAAGTGCTTTTCTTTGCGGGCTTTCTCTACCCCTTCGCGCCTTTGCGTTAAATCCTTACAACCTTTGTTTGGGTTATAAGTCCGTTCTTTTTTGATTATATCCAGATTGTCACTGGGTAACATTGACTAATCCTGGCAGGGGGTATAAACCCTGTTGTCAGATTGGCCGATAAATTCTACAATCAACAGCTATTTAACTTGTCAGGGCGGTCCCCATCTTTATTTTCAATGGGACATAGAAGAGGTCATTCTCCGTTTCTCAACTTGCTTGGCTCCTGACATTACGGCGAAAATTCTTAACTTATTGAAAAGATAGAGATTACAGTGTTAAACTTTTTTTCCAAGAAACAACTTTTTGAACGTTTGCGCATCCCCCTGAATTCCTTGCAACGTTCTTTTCGCCTCAGCGAAAATACTTTCCTGATCATTCTCGCCGTTATGATCGGCGTTCTGGGTGGTCTGGGAAACTAC
>JAAXQF010000537.1 GCA_012974435.1 Desulfuromonadales bacterium
CTTTTCTTTGGGCCTGACACTTTGAAATTTTATAATCAATCCAAGTAAAGATTTTGACCTCCTCCAATCCTTGGCTAAAGTCACTTTTCCTTACAAGTCACGACTTGTGAGAAGAAAATCAGCTTTTTATTGACAGAGACATTTAGGAAGATAAAACTATGGCCATCAGGGTTGATCCTTGGTGGCAATTTTATTTCGTTTTTCCTATTGACATATCTGACCAAAAGAGTAATCTATTAACCAGAACATACTTCTTCATGTTCTACCTCCTAGAAAAACCCATAGAACCCGTTGCCCCGCAGTCACCCTCCTGACTGTGGGGCTTTTTTCCTTAAATATCAAAGCCAGAGAGATTCTTGCATCTCTGCCAAGCGGTAATGCAAAATGATTGTATGAGAGTTGTAATACTTTAGCTCCACTTAATTGAGAGCCCTAACCAAAGGAAACAGCAATGTTTAAAGCCAAGGCTTATTCAGCTTCTAGTGCCACCTCACAGCTGGCCCCCGACAGCATCCAGCGTCGCGATCCCAGCGAACGTGACGTGCAAATCGAGATACTGTTCTGCGGCATTTGCCACTCTGATCTTCATACGGCACGTAACGAGTGGAGTAGCGTTATGCCCACGACCTATCCCTGCGTGCCGGGTCACGAAATTGTCGGCCGTGTCATCAAGGTCGGCAGCGACGTCAAGAACTTCAACCCGGATGAAATAGTAGGGGTCGGTTGCTTGGTTGATTCAGACCAGTCTTGTCCCGCGTGTCAGGCCAATGTCGAACAGTTCTGTCCCGAATCAACTTTCACTTACAACTCACCGGACAAACACCTCGGCGGTGTGACCTACGGTGGTTACTCCGAGAGTATTGTTGTCGATGAGAAGTTTGTGCTCAAGGTTCCCGGCAACCTCAACCTGGCCGGGGTCGCGCCACTATTGTGTGCGGGAATCACAACCTATTCACCGATCCGTCGTTGGGGCGACATCAAAGGGAAGAAGATCGGCGTGGTCGGTCTTGGTGGCCTCGGACACATGGGGGTCAAGTTCGCCAAGGCGTTTGGAGCCCATGTGGCTGTCTTTACAACCTCACCGAGCAAAAAGGACGATGCTGAGCGTCTCGGTGCAGAGGAGGTCATCATCTCTACCGATGCAGAACAAATGAAGAAACACGCCGGCAGCTTTGACTTCATCCTTGACACCATATCGGCCGATCACGACATCAACGTTTACTTGGGTATGCTGAGCATGGACGGTACCATCACCCTGGTCGGCGCACCTGAGAAGCCGTTGGCCGTCTCAGCCTTCGCCTTAATCTTCGGCCGTAAAAACCTCAATGGCTCACTGATTGGCGGGATTAAGGAAACGCAGGAGATGCTTGATTTCTGCGGCGAACACAACATCACCTCCGACGTTGAGGTCATTCCCATCCAAAAGGTCAACGAAGCCTATGAGCGTTTGGTCAAATCAGATGTGAAATACCGCTTCTCCATCGATATGGCTTCGCTCAAATCAGAGTAAATAAATGGTCGGGGGTGCATTAGTATGCGCCCTCGACTATATCTTCGGGGGCTTTTCTTATAAGTCACGATTAACAGTAACATCGTAGCCGGTAGATTCTCCGTAAGCGCTTGTTATTAATCTCGCAAGTCATTCTCATAAGTCCTAAGGACATATAGACCATTAAATTCAAAAGAATCTTCCCAGTGACCATCTTCGTCCGTACTGGGGAGCAAACCTAGTCACTAACTTACAAATTGATGGCTATAAATATAGGGCACTCAAAACAGGAGGTCTTTTTTCACATCTGCGGCAAAAGTTCTTCATGACACACTAAAACTGATTATGCTGTAGTATTAAAGATCAGGAGGTTTTATGACCGTTTCCGAACAAAGAGACCTAATCGTTGCAAAGTTGCGTAGGGGAGAACAGATACGACAGGCTGGATACCGTGAGAAGGCATTGAAGCTCTTCCCCCATGTATGCGGCCGCTGTACCCGTGATTTCGAAGGCAAAAAGCTGCGTGAGTTAACCGTGCACCACAAGGATCACGACCACCACAACAATCCACCAGACGGTAGCAACTGGGAGCTGTTGTGTCTCTACTGTCATGATCATGAACATACCCGCGGAGTCCAAGAAGCGCGCAGCAAAGATGATCCGTCCGACCGACAAGACCGCCCCTCCCTCGCGCACTCCCCCTTCGCTGCTCTTGATGACCAACTCAAGGAACCGAAGTAATATTTGAACCAGTGCGCCAGGCCATACTTTTAGGGCTTGTCTTGATCTTGCCCTGTGCTATTTATTGACAGCTGTTTTGCATTGCGCTGACTAGCAACAGACCACAGTGAACTAAGCCATGCACCTGCGAGAAAACGAGGGAGAAACGCGATGAAAAAGCTTGCTCTGGGCGCCTTTCTGGTTCTTTTGCTCAGTATTGGATTCGGAGTTTACTATTTACTCTCCAACCTCGACAGCATCGTCAAAGCGGCGATCGAAAGTTACGGTTCGGAGGCGACACAGACGACCGTACGGGTGGAAAAAGTGCAGCTCGAACTGACAGATGGCTCCGGGGTTCTCAGCGGGCTAACCGTTGGCAACCCGCAAGGATTTGCTGCGGCGCAGGCTTTTTCCCTCGGCGAGATTGCAACCCAGATTGATCTCAAATCGCTCTCGGAGGATGTCACCGTTATTGAACACATCATCGTACGGGCTCCGGAGGTCTTTTTCGAACTGAATGAGGCCGGCAAGAACAACCTGGAGAAGCTCAATAAGAACCTTTCCTCCGGTGCATCGGCAAAATCCGGATCTTCTCCCTCCAAAAGCAGTGGGGCTGAGCCGAAGTTGATCATCCGCAAGCTGCTCTTTGAAGGCGGCAGCATCCACGCCAAGGTCATCCCTTTGAACAAGGATTACAATCTGAAGCTTCCGAAGATTGAGATGGCGGATCTCGGCGGGAAAAATGGTGCTACACCTGGGGAAATTG
>JAAXQF010000547.1 GCA_012974435.1 Desulfuromonadales bacterium
AGAGAAGAATGGGCAGGAGCCGTGTACGAGGCCCGTACGCACGGTTCTGTGAGAGGGATGAGGTGAGCCAGAACGTGCTCACCTCACCCTACTCGATTCATATCCTTGAGCTAGCTGTCCGGGGTCAGTCGATAAAAGAGGATTTAAGCTTCAGTTTTCTCCTCGAACTGGGCGTTCTGAAGGTTCAGCTCATCCATAATGCTATTGCAGGCAGTTAAGATTCCTTCGGGCAGATTTGGCAGTTGTTGCAGTTGCCCCTCGAGCCGTCTGATGGTTGAGATGGATTGCCGCAATAACTGCTCTTCGGTCGGTGCGACATTCTGGCCGGTAAGCTCACGAAACTGCTTGGCAACCGTCGGGTGGCTGCGTTCCTTTTCGATTACCGTGTCGCGCAGCAGTTGGAACTGCTCATCACTCAGTTGCTGTTCTTCGCGCGCCTGACGCAGCATGTCGATCGAGCGAAAGTCGGGGATCTGCTCCATCTGGCGACCGCGTGACAAGGTCTCTGGCTCCTCTTTCTCTAAGTAGCGGTAAGCGCCGGTCAGTTTGATGGCGGTGTCTTTTTTGATGCGTACCTCTTCGCGGCAGTAATCGTCAAAGGAACCATAGCCCCAGGTGCTGTATTCTCCGGCATTCCGCACGATATTAAGCTGTTCGCCCAGTTCAACCCAACTCGATTTGAACTGGTGGGCCACGGTCAGGACCCGGTAGCGGGGGGATGCAGGGTCGAGCTGTTGCATGATCTGTTCTATGACAAGTTCACCTTTGGTTTTTGGGGCGTTGCGCATCTTGAAAAGTCCTTCTGTGGATTAGATTCAACTACTTCGATGGCATACAGATTAGCACAGTGGCAGTTTTTGTGGCCAGCGAAGAGCGGCTCGGGTACAATACGGCAGTTTTTTTTAAAAGAAGGTTATTGAATTGATGAAGAAGTATCAAGTTGGTCCAGAAACCGCCCGGATGATTAAATTACACCACCCCTGGGTTCTTGCTGATCGCTATACCAAAAACTGGTGTGGGAGCGTCTGTGGTGAGTTGGCGCTGCTCTGTGATGAAGAGCAAAAGCCCCTGGCCACTGCCCTGCTCGATCCCGCCGATCGCGTGGTTGCGCGTATCGTCGGAGCCCCGGGAGTCAAACTGGATGCGGGTTGGTTCCGTAATCGCTTGCAGAAAGCCAGGAACCTGCGGCAGCAGGCAGGCTTGGCAGAGACCGACGCTTATCGTCTGGTGAACGGCGAGGGGGATGGCCTGCCCGGTCTGACCATCGATTGTTACGCCGGATATCTGATGGTGCAGCTCTATTCCCCGGCCTGGGACAGCTACCTGCCGTTGTTGCTGGAGGTGTTGCAGGAACTCATTGCGCCGCCTGGGATTTATCGTAAGTTACGCCCGCAGGAGACACGCCAGCTTGAGGCCAAGGGAGGCGGCAAGGCGAGTGGCAAGGAATATAGCCTGCTGGTCGCTGGGAAGGCGGCACCCGTTCCATTGCAGGTGCAGGAGAACGGTCTGCTCTACCATACCGACCTGCGCGAGGGGCTGAACACCGGAATCTTCCCGGATCAACGGCGTAACCGTCTCGATCTGATGCAGCGGGTTAAGGGCAAGCGCTTTCTCAACCTGTTTGCCTTTACCGGCGCCTTCTCGGTTGCGGCCGCAGCGGCTGGCGCCAGGCAGGTGACCAGTGTCGATGTCTCGGCACGCTACCTGGATGTTGCGCGCGATAATTTTTCGCTCAACCGCATAAACCCCAAGCGACATCGCTTTATCCAGGCTGACGTCTTTGCTGAACTGGCGAACCTTCAGCAGGCTGGCGAGCGCTTCGATGTCATCCTGTTTGATCCGCCGTCATTTTCAACGACCAAGAAGAGTCAGTTTTCAACCAAGGGAGGAACCTCACAGCTGGTCGCTGCGACCCTGCCCCTGCTTGAGCCAGGTGGGTTATTGATCTCATCATCGAACCATCAGAAGGTCGATATGCCGACCTATCTGAAGGAGCTACGGCGTGGAGCCTTGACCGCTGGCTGTGAATTGCGCACCATATATCGCGGTGGCCAACCCGAGGATTTCCCTGTATCGGTTAGTTTCCCCGAAGGGGATTACCTCAAGTACGTTATCAGCGTCCGGGATTAGGAGTCTTTTTAGCGATGTTGTTTCTGATTTTTTTCGTGCCGATCGGTTTGCTCTCTGGCTATCTCTGTTTCACCTGTATCCGTCAGAAATATACTGGCGCCGCGCTCTTGACGGGGGGGGTGTCGGCAGCGTGCCTGATTATTTCACTAGTGATTGTGGCCGCTGGTATGTTCGTGCTCAATGCCGCCTAACTTGGATATCCAGACCCTTGTTTTGACCGGACGATTCTGCTAAAAAGGTCCCTTCGGATCTGGAAAAATAAAAGGAGTGGAAAAATGGGATTGATGACCGGCAAACGCGGTATTATTTTTGGCCTTGCCAATGATAAGAGTATCGCTTGGGGGATTGCTCGGCAGCTAAGTGACGCCGGAGCAGAATTGGCTTTTACCTATCTGAACGAAGCGCTTGAAAAACGGGTTCGTCCGCTGGCCGAGAGCCTGGATGCAAAGATTATCCTCCCCTGTGATGTGCAGGATGAGGAACAGATGGTCGCGGTTTTTGACGAGCTCAAGCAGCAGTGGGGCGAGATTGATTTCGTCGTACACGCCGTAGCGTTTGCCAACCGCGAAGATCTGAAGAAACCGTTCAGTGAGACCCGTCTCGACGGCTTTCAGTTGGCCCTTGATGTCAGTGCTTACTCCCTGATTTCCATGACCCGCTGTGCGCTGCCGGTGCTCAAGGAAGGGGGCAGCATCGTGACCATGACCTACCTGGGTGCGGTCCGTTCCGTTCCGCAATATAACGTCATGGGCGTAGCCAAGGCGGCTCTGGAAGCCTCGGTGCGCTATCTCGCTGCCGAACTGGGCGAAAAGGGCATCCGCGTCAATGCCGTTTCGGCTGGC
>JAAXQF010000131.1 GCA_012974435.1 Desulfuromonadales bacterium
GCATAGTCGAGACCGCCGCCGTGTCTGAACTTCCCCGAAGAGCATTCACCACCGCGCTCACCACAGATACCGAGCTTGATGTCAGGGCGGGTCTTGCGACCAAGCTCACAACCCATCTTCACCAGTTGGCCAACACCTTCCTGGTCAATGGCAACAAAGGGGTCGGTTGGGAAGAGCTCCTGCTCGACGTAGAAGGGCAGAAATTTGCCGGCGTCGTCGCGAGACAAACCGTAAGTGGTCTGAGTCAAGTCATTAGTTCCAAAGGAGAAGAACTCTGCTTCATTCGCAATAACATCAGCAGTCAAAGCAGCACGCGGCAACTCGATCATGGTACCAATCAGGTATGTGACCTCAACCCCGTAGCGAGCAACCACTTCATCGGCAATGCGGATAGCGTTAGCACGCAGAATCGCCAACTCCTTAACCTCACAGACCAGGGGAATCATAATTTCGGGAACGATGCTAAAGCCCTCGTTCTTGACCAGTTCACAGGCAGCTTCCATGATCGCCTGTACCTGCATGTCGTAGATCTCTGGATAGGTAACCGCCAGACGACAACCACGATGACCAAGCATCGGGTTGAATTCATGCAAAGACTCAACTTTGGCTTTCAGATTCTGCGCGGGGACATTCATCTCAGCAGCCAGAGCTTCGATATCCTTATCGGTGTGTGGCAGGAACTCGTGAAGTGGCGGATCGAGCAGTCGAATGGTAACGGGCAGCCCTTTCATAACCTTGAACAGGCCGAGGAAGTCACCTTTTTGCATCGGCAAGATTTTCGCCAATGCCCGCTTACGTCCTTCCAGATCTGCAGAAAGGATCATCTCACGCACAGCCGCAATCCGATCGCCTTCGAAGAACATATGCTCGGTACGACAGAGACCGATGCCTTCGGCACCGAAGTCACGGGCGACCTGGGCGTCATGGGGAGTATCAGCGTTGGTGCGAACGCGCAGGCGGCGGATGCCATCGACCCATTCCATCAACTGGCCAAATTCACCGGTCAGCTCGGGTTGTACAGTTGGCACTTCACCCTGCATCACCTCACCGGTCGAACCGTCGAGGGTGATCACATCCCCCTGTTTGAAAACCTGGCCGTTCCTGGCGGTGAACTGCTGATTGGCATAATCAACTTT
The DNA here is from genome assembly GCA_012974435.1 of Desulfuromonadales bacterium. Lineage (GTDB taxonomy): Bacteria > Desulfobacterota > Desulfuromonadia > Desulfuromonadales > BM103 > M0040. Next base: position 1,137 of record JAAXQF010000131.1, read on the forward strand.
GATATCACTGCAGCCGGCCACACAGCTCTTACCCATGCCACGGGCAACCACGGCCGCGTGTGAGGTCATACCGCCACGAGCGGTGAGAATGCCCTGTGCTGCGTGCATACCGTGGATATCTTCCGGGCTGGTTTCGACACGTACCAGAACCACCTTGAGACCGATCTTGGCCGCTTCCTCAGCCTCGTTGGCAGAGAAGACCACCTGCCCGCAGGCCGCGCCTGGCGAGGCTGGCAAACCTTTAGCCACCACAGTCTTAGGTGCATCGGGATCAAGTGAAGGGTGCAGCAGTTGATCGAGCTGCTCAGGAGCAACACGCATGATCGCTTCATTCTTACTGATCAGGCCTTCGGCGACCATATCAACAGCAATCTTCACTGCGGCCTTTGCCGTGCGCTTACCATTGCGGGTCTGCAGCATGTAAAGCTTGTGCTTCTCAATGGTGAACTCGATATCCTGCATATCCTTGTAATGCTTCTCGAGGATGTCACGGATCTTGTCCAGCTGCTCGTAGCAATCGGGCAGCACGTCTTCCATGGCAGGCAGGTCACCCGGCTGGTGCTTGGCTTTGTTGATCGGTTGTGGCGTCCGGGTACCGGCAACCACGTCTTCACCCTGAGCATTGATCAGGTATTCGCCGTAAAAGTAATCTTCGCCGGTAGAGGGGTCGCGGGTAAAGGCAACGCCGGTAGCACAATCGTCACCCATGTTGCCGAAAACCATCGACTGCACGTTAACGGCAGTGCCCCACTCAGCAGGAATATTATTGAGCCTACGGTAGGTGATGGCGCGGAAGTTCATCCAGGAACCAAAGACGGCCCCGATTGCTCCCCATAGCTGCTCTTTGGGATCCATGGGGAACTCGTGGCCAAGTTCTTCCTTAACTTTATTTTTGAAGAGACCAACCATTTCTTTCAGGTCTTCGGCAGTCAAAGCGGTGTCTTCCTCAACGCCTCGGTCTTCTTTCATCTTCTCCAGAATATGCTCGAGGATATCGCCATCCATATCGAGAACAACATTGGCGTACATCTGGATGAAGCGGCGGTAGGAATCGTAGGCAAAGCGCTCGTCGCCACTCTGGGCAATCACGCCTTGTACAGTCTCGTCGTTGAGACCGAGGTTGAGAACCGTATCCATCATGCCCGGCATCGAGGCCCTGGCCCCGGAGCGCACCGAAACCAGTAGCGGATTCTTGGTGTCACCGAACTTTTTGTCCATCAACGTCTCGACCTTCGCCAAGTGTTGATTGACCTCCTCTTCCAACCCGGCAGGGTAGTTGCGGTCATTCTTGTAGAACTCTGTACAGACTTCCGTCGGGACCGTAAAACCTGCGGGAACAGGCAGACCGATGCTGGTCATTTCTGCCAGGTTGGCCCCCTTGCCGCCGAGCAGATTCTTCATTTCCCCACGACCTTCGGCTTCTCCGTCGCCGAAGAAATAAACATACTTTGCCATCTTTGTTTCCTCCTCGTTGAGATTTATAATTTATGTTTAAAGAATCTTTAATTGGACGCTGATCAAATCTGATGAACGCTGATTTTAAGACCAAACAAAAAGCTCAAGGGTTGGATTTAATCATGCTTTTTCTGCGTTAATCAGCGTCCTATTCAAAAAGGTTTAATTCCAGTTTGGTGTCTTTAAATAAGTTTTACGAATAAACAACATCGTCGATTTTTACAGTACACCGGAAAAAAGGCCAAAGCTTTTCAGCCAAAATAAAACCGCCGCTTAGTTTCCTAAGCGGCGATGCGTGTAAAGTCTGCGATGTCGGCGAACAAGCTGGCGACCTGTGTCAGTAAGGCCAGTCGGTTGGCCTTGACC
>JAAXQF010000283.1 GCA_012974435.1 Desulfuromonadales bacterium
AGTCACTTGTTAAGTGCACTTAACGCCTCCCATCACCGGCAGCAAGAAGCAGAGCGAGGAACGAGATATGCTTCTTGCTGTCCGAGTGCATGCGATTGTGTACGCCCGGCATGGGCATGAACTTATGGGGTGAAAGTCCCCTGTAGGAGAACCAACGTCGATGGATAGCGGTGATGATCATACTGTTCCCTGTGAGCGGTTGATTCCTTTCGCTACAACCCATTGAACGACAACTACTAGCCGAAGGCAAGGGCGGTCCCGCGAGGGCCTGTCTGGAGGAAGCCCGAGCGCAAAACTGCGAGCCGACGAACAGAAATCACATACGAGGCTTAGCTCTGGGACGAGTCTGCACAAGAAGACGAAGTCCACTGGTTCAGGAGCAAAGTAAATGTGGCGGTTGTGCAGCGAAGGTTCATGTTCTTATCCGGGGAGATCTGCTTAACACGCGATCGGTAAACTCCCAGTGTGGCCACTGGTTTCAACAGGCCTGGCGTGTCGGCGTCATCAACCGGCACGAGCAAACCGATGACCACCGATAGCGCCTTACGGGGTAACTCGTCAGGTGATTAAGCAGAAGTCAGCAGACGGCATAGTAGCCAAACGTTCACCGTAATGGGTGAGACAAGGTGAAGGCCTGAACATTTAGAACAAAGGAGGAGCCTTGTCAGACTTGAACACACGAACACCGTCCGGTGATGACGTGACTCAGCGTATTGATTCGAAGCCAGCCTTTAGCCACGATCTATTCGAACGGGTTTTGCAGCGTGACAACTTGCAGGCCGCATGGAAGCGTGTTCGAGCCAACAAAGGGGCTGCTGGCGTGGATGGCATGACCATCGACGAGTTCCCCGCTTGGGCAAAATCCGGCCATTGGAAAACGGTAACGACCGATCTGGAGACAGGGCGGTACAAACCATCACCGGTCCGACGGGTTGAAATCGATAAACCGGATGGCGGTAAACGCCAACTGGGGATTCCGACCATCACTGACCGGGTGATCCAACAAGCCATTGCCCAGGTACTCTCGCCCCTCTTTGACCCCGGTTTTTCGGTCCACAGTTTCGGATTTAGACCAGGTCGCAATGGGCAGCAAGCGGTTAAGCAGGTGCAAGGCATCATCAAGGAAGGACGGCGTATCGCCGTGGATGTTGATCTGTCGAAGTTCTTTGACCGGGTTAATCATGACCTGCTGATGACGCGCCTTGGCCGCAAGGTAAAGGATAAGCGTCTCCTCAGGCTGATCGCCCTCTACCTAAGAGCTGGGTTTATCGATAACCAGTTCTATCGTGAGAGTCGCGAAGGTGTTCCTCAGGGTGGACCGCTGTCTCCCTTGCTGGCTAACATCATGCTCGACCCTCTGGACAAAGAGCTTGAGAAACGCGGGCATCGATTTGCTCGATACGCCGATGACTTTACGATCTTGGTGAAGAGTCGGCGTGCCGGTGAACGGGTACTGCGCAGTATCAGCAAATACCTGCAAGACCGCTTGAAACTGGTCGTTAACACGACCAAAAGCCGCGTCGTTAAAATCACCGAAAGCAAATTCCTGGGATTTACGTTCCGGGCAGGACGCATTCAGTGGCACCCGAAAACGTTGTTGACATTCAAACAACGGATTCGGCGCTTAACGAACCGCAACTGGGGCGTGTCGATGCGCTATCAGATCTTCAAGATCAGCCAGTATGTACGGGGCTGGATCAATTACTTTGGTATCGCCAATTGCTATCAGCTCTGCGTCGATCTGGATCATTGGATCAGACGTCGGGTGAGAATGGCTTACTGGCGACAGTGGCGAAAGCCGCGCACCAAAGTCAGGAATCTGATGCGACTCGGGGTGCATGTACAGGCAGCGGTCGCGTGTGGCATTACCAGCAAAGGCCCAATGCGGAGTTCCAAAACACCGGGGATACAGCAAGCGTTAAATAACGCCTATCTGAAATCCCAGGGGTTAGTGGCACTGCGTGATGGATGGATCAGGCTTCACTATTCTGAGTGAAACGCCCTGTGCGGACCCGCATGCAGGGTGTTGTGGGGGCTGAGGGTTAGAGACCCTCGGCTACCCGATTATGTTTATTACGACCGTTCATTACACATTTTCATTAGAGGCAGGATGTGCCTGCAAGCCAAAACAGATTCTTTAATCGCGCCAAGAACTAGTGATTTTACAAGCTCTCGATCAACCTCTTCACGCTCATAAACTCCAGCCACGCCAACCTTAATAGATATCAAAATATCGTTTACAGAGCGTTTCACCTGAAACACTCGTTGAACCATGTCTGAATCTAAACTGTCTATTTCTGAACTGCCTAGAATATATGTGCCGTGCTCTACATCTTCCCTTATTCGGTCAATTTCTTCGAATACTATGTCTATTTCTCTTCTTGAGGCCGACTTTATTTTATCGCACATTTCATCGACAGCCTCGTCAGTCAGCAGCTCTTCTGTTTTTGCGTGCTCTTCAATGCCTTCAATTTGATTGAGGATCTCTTTATATTTACTGTCATCACCTGATTTTAGAGATTTAATATATCGATCATCCAAGATGGAGCCTGCCATAAGCAGCTTGTTAAGGTGCTCGTTGTCTTGGACTTTATGTAAGAATAGAAATAGGTTTGCTTTCAGTATAGTGATAGAGCGTCGTTTTTTGAATTGGTAATGCAAATACTCTTTAGCGTAAACACCAAGGAGAGCTCCTATCACACCTATAACTACTGCAATTATTTTCGGGTCCATTTGCACTCCAAAAAAACATAACGCCCGGCACAGCGGACGTTTTTGAGGAACGAAAAAACTGCCCGACTGCTGCCGTTTGTTAGACTTTCACTAAATGTCATAAAACACACAAAACCTGACATTCTCAACGCCTAGATTTTTAATCGTCTCTTTGTGCCGTTCTAGTTCTGTTTCTCCGTAATAAGTCACTATCCATTCAGCATCTTTATTAATTATCTCGCCGT
>JAAXQF010000592.1 GCA_012974435.1 Desulfuromonadales bacterium
TATCACTTTGAAAGGTGATTTAACAGATAAGAATAGGGGTTTAGTGTTATTAAAAACAAATGACGACTTTTTAGGGTCAAGATTATGAAGGGAGGTGCAACAGCTTAAAAATTGTACCAGAGACTATTTAGAACCGGTTGAAATACTGAATTATTTTTAAAACAAAATTAGGAGGTAACTAAATGCCAAGTTTCGTAATTACCGAAAAATGCGATGGCTGCAAAGGCGGGGACAAGACCGCATGCATGTACATTTGCCCCAACGACCTGATGGTTCTGGAACCCAATGAAATGAAGGCTTACAATCAGGAGCCTGATCAGTGCTGGGAATGTTTCTCATGCGTCAAGATCTGCCCCACGCAGGCAATCGAAGTCAGAGGTTATGCCGACTTTGTACCGCTGGGAAGCAGCATTATGCCGATGCTTGGAACCGAGGACGTCATGTGGACCTGTAAGTTCAGAAACGGTACCATCAAGCGTTTTAAGTTCCCCATCCGGACGACTCCGGAAGGTGCTGCCAATGCTTACTTGGATCTCGTAGGCAAAGATCTTGACAGTGAGCTGCTTTCAACCCAAGAGGCAGAAGGTTATGAAATTCCAAAACCGCTGGCAACCGTTTAAGCGGTAAAGGTTTTCAAAACTACGGTTTGATGGTCAATTTAGAATATTTTGATTTAAGGAGGATACAACATGGCATTACCGAATAAACCTTTAGGAGAACTCAAAGCTGTCAGGGATCCGGAAGTTGAAGAGCGCGAAGTTGACATTCTGATTGTAGGCGGCGGCATGGCTGCCTGCGGAACCGCTTTTGAGCAAAAAAAATGGTCACCTGACGCGAAAATCCTGTTGTGTGACAAAGCTGCTATGGAGCGTAGTGGCGCTGTTGCCCAGGGTCTTTCAGCAATCAATACATATATCGGAGAAAATTCACCGGATGACTATGTGCGAATGGTTCGCAACGACCTGATGGGGATTGTCCGTGAGGACCTGATTTTTGATCTGGGCTGTCACGTGGACGACTCGGTCTTTCTGTTCGAGGAATGGGGTCTTCCGATGTGGAAACTGTCCGACGACGGGAAGAAAATGGACGGCAAAAAAGGCCTGAAAATGGGGACCTTGAAGTCCGGCGCCAAACCGGTCCGTACCGGCAAATGGCAGATCATGATCAACGGCGAATCCTACAAAAGAATCGTTGCCGAAGCTGCCAAACTGGCCCTTGGCGATGAAAATATCCTGGAGCGTTGCTTTATCGTCGAGCTTCTTTTAGACGCCAATGAAGAGAACCGGATCGCCGGCGCAGTCGGTTTTTCCGTTCGTGAAAACAAAGTCTACATCATTAAATGCAACACCATGATGGTTGCCTGCGGCGGCGCCGTGAACATCTACCAGCCCCGCAGCGTCGGTGAAGGTAAGGGACGCGCCTGGTATCCTGTCTGGAATGCCGGCTCCACCTATACCATGTGCATGAAGATCGGTGCCGAGCTTACCATGATGGAAAACCGTTTCACCCCGTCGCGTTATAAAGACGGTTACGGTCCGGTGGGTGCCTGGTTCTTGCTCTTCAAGGCCAAAACACTTAACGGTCTGGGTGAAGGCTACGTGGGCAGTGATGCCGCAAAAGCCGAACTTGAGAGATACGCGCCTTATGGCACGGCTGCCATTACGCCGACCTGTCTGAGAAACCACCTGATGCTCTTTGAGATGAAGGAAGGCCGCGGCCCCATCATGATGGATACGGTCACAGCCCTTAAAGAAATGGGTGAAAAGCTGGACAAGAAAGAAATGAAGGCCCTTGAGTCCGAGGCCTGGGAAAACTTCCTGGATATGACCTGCGGACAGGCCAACCTGTGGTGCGGAACCAATACCGAGCCGGACAAGAAAAACTCCGAGATTATGCCCACCGAGCCGTATCTGCTGGGGTCACATTCCGGCTGCTGCGGTCTGTGGTGCTCCGGGCCTGATTTTGACTGGGTGCCCGAATCTTACAAGATCCGATACAAAGACAAGGTTTACAACCGTATGTCCACGGTTAACGGACTGTTTACAGCAGGTGACGGTGTGGGATGTTCAGGCCATAAGTTTTCGTCAGGATCACATGCCGAAGGACGGACCGTTGCCAAATCCATGGCCAGATTTGTCCGTGACAATGCTGACTTCACACCGGCCATTAGTGAGTCGAATGAAGAACTGGTCGATATGGTCTACAAACCGGTAAGAACGTTCCTTGAGCATTGTGATTATACCACTGCCATCGATATCAACCCCAATTATCTCAAGCCCGATGGGATGACCTATCGTCTTATGAAGGCCACCCACGAGTATGGTGCGGGTACGGCAACCTTTTATACAACCAATAACACATCGCTTGAAATGGTAATGGAAAAGCTCCAGATGATGCGCGAAGACTGCGAAAAGCTGGCTGCCGGTGATCTCCACGAGCTGATGCGCTGCTGGGAAATCTTCCACCGTATCTGGACGGTGGAATCTCACCTGCGTCACATCCAGTTCCGAAAAGAGACTCGCTATCCGGGATTCTATTACCAGACCGACTATCCGGGTCAGGATGATGAAAACTGGTTCTGCTTTGTCAACTCCAAGTATGACCCCAAGGCAGAAACCTGGGATATCTTCAAAAAAGACTATATCCAGATCATCCCTGATTAATGCTGAATCAGTTTTAGCCTAATCTGATACGCCTCCAGGCGTCTTTGAGACGCCTGGAGGTTTTTATTAAGAATTACAAGCCATCTCAAAAATGCAGATTACGTTCAAGGACAAGGCGCGAGCCGATGATAAAGCGGAGCATACATGGGAGTATGTGAGCATTTTGAAGAGGCTCGCAACACCGTAATTGGGCGTTAGATGTATTTTTGAGATGGCTTGTAGTAACCTTTCAAATGTATTTTGCCTTCAGGCGATATTCCCAATGCCAAAAATCGTGCCCGGTTGCTC
>JAAXQF010000596.1 GCA_012974435.1 Desulfuromonadales bacterium
GAGCAATAGTCAGCATTGAGCCATTTTTAAGAGTTTTTCCTCTGCGCTCTTTGCGACTCTGCGTTAAACATTTTTTTGGGTTATAGAACCGTAATTTTATGGCAAGACACACAAAAGCCCCCCGTACTGGAAGGCTTTTGCGTGTTGCTTTAGGTGGGAATTATTTTTTGTGGCAATCGTTGCACTTGGTAGGGCCGCTTTCTTTTTTGTGGCAACCTTTACAAGAGTCACCGTGAGCAGCCTCCTTGTCGATCTCGATTTTGGCCGGCTCGCCTTCATGGCAGGCAGCACAATCCATCTTCTCGCCGTGAGTTTTGTGGTCAAATGTGACAGTCCCTTTTTTGTTCTCATAGGTGACCGTGTCAGCAGCATAAGCTACGGTGAAAGCGAACGCGACCAGCATGATGACAATAATCAGTTTTTTCATGTTTCTCTCTCCTTGTGGTTAGATTAATAAAATAAGCATGTGCTAATTTATGGAATTAGTGATTTCAGGTCAAGATCTTTTTGTAGGTTGAGGTAGATTATGCTTCTTTCAATTGTTGATGAGGATGTTATAATTTCACGGCATTGTAAGAATATTGGTGTGCCTTATGTCTGGTAACTTGTATTTTATTGGGAGTTTGAGCTGATGATGCGTTGGATTGTGATTGGTTTGATGGTGCTTTTTGCGATGGGCTGTGTTTCCCGATGGGAACATTCGACAAAGCGGCAAGCGGAGTTCTATACGGACGATAGAGACTGTCAGGGGGAGACAGGTGGGCCTTCTCAAGGGATAGAGAAGAATCAGGAGAGGTTGAGCTACGAGAGTTGCATGTGGCAGAAAGGCTGGCGGAAGAAGCAAAAGATATGGTTCTTTGACCCTTCCAGTAAGTAATGTTGTTTGAAGACTATCGTTTGACGGGTAGGTCGGCTGTATTGCCGGTCTGCCCTTTTTTTATCGGAATTAAGAACCCAAACAAAGGCTGTAAGCATTTAACGCAAAGGCGCAAAGGGGTAGAGAAAGCCCGCAAAGAAAACCTCTTCAAAAAGCGAGAATAATCACCCTTTGCGCCTTTCTTGGCTTTTCTTAGCGGCTTTGCGTTGATCTTTTGATTTTAGCTCTTACTGCTTTGGTGTGAAGACGTATTCCCTTTGTTTGGGTTATAGACCCGTTTTTTATTGCGTTGTCGTTAGCAACCTGTGGACTAACCATGAGCTGGCTGCAAATCCGCCTGTTTGGCCCATATTTCAGCTCCTTTTCGACCAATAGCTACGGCTATTACTCTCAAAAGAGCCAAAATCTATACTCAAACAGTCAAATTTTCGCTTCATCCCAGATAGTCAACAGGCTGCTAGCGGGAGATCGAATCGAGGTGGTAGCGGTCGCGTATGATGCGCATCAGGCGGTTGACTCCACGTAGAGCTTCACGGAGTTGCCCCTGTTCTCTTTCCGGGAGCCTCTGTGGGTCAATGGCGTTGCTGGGCGTATTGCCCGCAGCGAGATCGCTCAGTTGCCTTTTTAGCCGAAAGTGGACCAACTGAGAAAACGCCTCACTGATTGTTTCGCTGCATTTTTTGGACAGGACTCCAGCTTGTCCCAATTTTTCAAGCTTGTCCCAGGTGGTTCCCTCGTCAAGATTGTTTTCCAATGCCAGTAGACTGGCTCCTTCTGTAATGGCAAAAATGCCCGCTTTCTTCAGATCCACCTTTCCCCTGTTCTTTCCCTTTCGATCGACCTTGATTCGCCCGAACATCCCCAGTGGTGCAGGGAACCGGACAATGTTTTTGGCGACGTGTGGGAAGAAAATCATGTTTGCCTGAGTGGTCTTATGGATAAAATTGTGTAACGTCTTCTCCAGGGACACGTCACCGTGAATCGTCCGAAAATCCTGAAACATGCCGAAGCTGACCATGTGCTCGCCCTTGGGGACGGAGACCCATTGTTCGATAAGGTTCTGCCATTCACTGAGGCTATGGCGCCACTGCGGGTTGCTGGCCATGGTGTTGCCCGGGCAGCGGGGGATGCCGACAAACTCCAGAGCATCGACCAGACTTGAGGCGAAGCGGGCGCATAGCTCCAGATCCTGAGCTGAAATATCGTTGGCGTAGACCATGGCGCTATCCTGGTCGGTGCGTAGGGTCTGCTCGCTGCGGCCTTCACTACCGAGTGCAAGGTAGGCTGCTTTCGCTGGTAAGATGATTCCCTCCTGGCTCTCCATGAGGGAAATGATGCGCTGCGTGAAGCCATCGTTGAAATGGGCGATCAGGTGTACCAGGCTTCTGGTGTCAGCTCCGGCGCTCATAGCCCTTGTCACCATGTCGAGTATGCGGCCGTTGATTTCGTGAAGGTCGTCAAGGGACTCTGCCGCTTCCATTTCCTGGGTCAGATAGAGGGGGCTGCGCGTTTGCATGCTGAGCAGGTCGGTCGCGTTGATCACACCAACCAGTTTCTGTTCTTCGTTAACAACCGCCAGGCGATGGATGTTGTTGTCTCGTAAATCTCTGACCGAAAGGATACCGGTCGGGGTCTCCCCCTCAACAACAACAAGCCCGGCGATGTTGTTTTCGTGCATTAATCGAGCAGCGTCAATGACGCTCATATCGGGAGGGCAGGTGACGGCAGGCGTCCGGCAGACACTATCGATGTGCAGGAAAAAAAAGCTCTCTTCGGAAAAGTTGTTGTTTGGCATGGCCTCTCCAGAAATAAAACAGGGAAATTGTCGCTATTGTCTACGCTTTTGGTTCCGGATGCAACCGTTCGTTGCTGAGCATAGAGGCACTAAAAACCGCGCTGTGACAAGCAAAACAGCGCGTTCACTACCAAACTTGTGTTTTGCTGCTATACTTGTGACGCGCAAGGGACAGGGCTTTGGAAGTCGTGGTTTTTACGTGTTTTAATAGAGCTGTTTCACAAAAACGAAACAACGTTATATTTTTTTATTGACTCAGTTATGTGACTCAAGCTATCTTCTCGTTAAACCTCCTTATCTTTGAGGTTTTTGCTGATTACGCAAAGAGAACGATGGTTAAAATCTGGTTAGCAAGGTCTCTTAATAGGTTAGCTTTTGCAGGTTTAAATGGTCGTTTCGCAAGGTATTTATCAAACGTCGTAACTGGAAATTAAAACTACGTCTCCAACGAGGCCAGAGTTCTTGGCTTGGGAGGCACTAACGGCATCGGAGTTATCCCTATTGTTATCCGTGCAGAGCTATAAGGAGGTGGTTCGGGAGTTCACGTTCGGCACTTAAAGATTTAAGAGTTTTTTTAACTAACCTGAAGGAGGTTATTATGGACAAATCTGGAGAAGCATATTGGAAAGCAGTACTGACGTTGATCGCACAGGTTTTAGCTGTTTGGTTCTTCGTCTCGTTTGGTTGTGGCATCTTGTTCGCGGATGCACTCAACAGTATAAGCCTCGGTGGGTATCCGTTGGGCTTCTGGTTTGCACAGCAAGGCTCAATGTATGTCTTTGTCATTCTGATCTTCGTTTATGGGAAGCTCATGGGTAATCTCGACATAAAATTTGACGTTCACGAAGAATAAAGGAGCTAATTAATGTCTCTACAAACTATGACCTATCTTGTTGTTGGCGTTACCTTTGCTCTTTATATTGGTATCGCTATTTGGGCCCGCGCAGGCAGCACCAGTGAATTCTATGTTGCAGGTGGTGGTGTTCCACCCGTCCTCAACGGTATGGCAACTGGCGCTGACTGGATGTCTGCGGCATCTTTTATCTCCATGGCTGGCCTGATTGCCAACATGGGCTATGGCGGCGGTCTCTTCCTTATGGGTTGGACCGGTGGTTACGTTCTCCTGGCGATGCTGCTGGCACCTTACCTGCGTAAGTTTGGTAAATTTACTGTGCCCCAGTTCGTTGGTGACCGTTACTACTCCAAGGCTGCCAGCTGCGTGGCGGTTATGTGTCTGTTGGCCGCTTCGCTCACCTACATCATTGGTCAGATGACCGGTGTCGGTGTTGCCTTCTCCCGTTTCCTGGGTGTTTCCAACTCCACAGGCGTTTTCATCGGTATGGGTATCGTCTTTATGTACGCGGTTTTCGGCGGCATGAAAGGCATCACCTACACTCAGGTCGCTCAGTATTGCGTTCTGATCCTTGCTTACACGATTCCTGCAATTTTCATTTCCATGGCTCTGACTGGCAATCCTTTGCCACAGCTTGGCCTCGGTGGTGACTTTGTTGGTACCGACATGACTCTGCTGGGCAAGCTTGACCAGGTTGTAATGGACCTCGGTTTCCCACAGTACACCACGATGACTCGTATCAGCACGCTGAACATGTTCGTCTACACCATGTCACTGATGATCGGTACTGCCGGTCTGCCGCACGTTATCATGCGTTTCTTCACGGTTCCTTCGGTTAAGGCAGCTCGCTCCTCCGCCGGTTGGGCGTTGGTTTTCATCGCGATCCTCTACACCACGGCTCCTGGCGTTGCTGCTATGGCTCGCCTGAACCTGCATGCTTCTGTAAACACAGCTGTTAAATCTGGCGGCGATCTCTTCGCAGAAACTGCCAGCATCAAGTACGATGAGCGTCCTGACTGGATGAAGCGTTGGGAAATTACCGGCCTGCTCAAGTTCGAAGACAAGAATGGCGACGGCCGTATTCAGTACTACAATGACAAGAACACTCCTGCTGGCGCAACGGCTGCTGGCTGGAAAGGTAGTGAGCTGTCAGTTAACCGCGACATCATGGTTCTCGCCAATCCTGAAATTGCTCAACTGCCTAACTGGGTTATCGCACTGGTTGCTGCCGGTGGTCTGGCTGCTGCTCTTTCGACAGCTGCTGGTCTGTTGCTGGCAATTTCATCGGCGATTTCTCATGACCTTTTCAAGAACATCTTCATGCCTGACATGAGCGAGAAGAATGAGCTGATGACCGGTAAGATCGCCATGGCCTGCTCGATTGTGGTCGCTGGTTATCTCGGTCTCAATCCTCCTGACTTTGCGGCAGGTACCGTTGCTATCGCTTTCGGTCTCGCTGCTAGTTCGATCTTCCCGGCTTTGATGATGGGTATCTTCAACAAGAAGATGAACAAAGAAGGCGCAATGGCTGGTATGCTCGCTGGTATCGGTATTACCATGCTCTACGTTTTCGCACACAAAGGTCTCTTCTTCATCAAAGGCACCTCGTTCCTCGGTGTCTTTGGTGGCAAGGCTAACTTCTTCCTGGGTATTGAGCCTAACGCCTTCGGCGCTATCGGCGC
>JAAXQF010000597.1 GCA_012974435.1 Desulfuromonadales bacterium
TAGCCCAACATCCTCGGGTACAAGAGAGAACAAATTTATTTATGGCTCTGCTACGGCAGGACCGCGGGAGTATTGAATGGTTTTTGACATAAGTATTGCTATCACATGGATGTTGTACCTCGCCCTCTTCCCCATGGCTTTTATCTGGCTGCGAAAAGCCTGGCGGATATTTATCAAGCACGACTATTCCGAGGTCGCTTTAAAGGGTGGTGAGTCCCCACCGAACCCAAAGAAGTGGGCCCCTGCCACGGGCATTGTCAATCTGGCTGCAGGTGGTACGGCCCTGGTGACGATTGTCTGTGTTGTACTGTTACCTTCACTCGTTCCTTACAAGACCTGGAGCTCTATCGCTGGTGTGACACTATGGATGAAGATTTTTGCTGATTTTATTGTCAGCCGTCAGGCTCATCCTTTTGAACTGGGCAGAAAAAAAGAGAAGGGGTGACCATGTCATACAAAATGATTCATTCCTGTATCCGCGTTATGGACCTTGAAAAGTCCGAAAGGTTTTACCAGGAGGCCCTTGGGTTTACTGTTGCAAGACGTAAGGATTATTCTGAATATAAGTTCACCCTCAGTTATTTGCG
>JAAXQF010000288.1 GCA_012974435.1 Desulfuromonadales bacterium
CTCCATAGGGCCGACTTCACCACTACAGCCGCAATCATCGTCACCGCAACCACCTTCGTCGCATCCACAGTCGTCGTCATCACAACCGATGCTCTCAAAAGTCGTATCGAACAGGGTGCCGTCATCCAGCGTCCCGGTGAAATTAATTTTAACTCTGTCGCCTTGTTTTACCTGTGGAATTGCCTGTCCCATGATGTGTCCTTTCCCTGAAGCGGGTTTATTGATGAATTAAGGGACTGTCCCCGCATGGGGACTGTCCCAGATAAGTTACTTGAATAATAGGGACAGTCCCCGTTCGGGGACTGTCCCTGCTAAATCGTTATCGGTAATGCTCTAAATAGCAACGCGAGGGCTATCGTACCACCAACACAGAGAGAGATGTAAAGGATAAGTACGCGCGGCTTGAACATAGAGATAAAAACAGCCATGACCGGCAAGGCTGTGACCGGGCCACCAACCAGCATGGCGATACCTGCCCCTTTCGCCAGGGGGATCACTTGCCCCGGGTCTGGAAGGTAAAAGCCAAAGAGCATCGAAGCAGCAGTCACCTGCGGCATATGCAGCGGAATCGCCGCAAGGGTCAGGGTAAAAATCGGCAGAATTCCCTGTCCTTCGAGTAGGCCAGTAATCCAACCGTTAGGAATGAAGAGTAAAGCGACCACTTCGATCACAAGACCGATCAAAACGAACTTGCTGATTTTCAAGCTGCCTTCCCAGAACCTGGCCAGAAACACCAGGAACTTGTTATGGGTGCAGCGATTAACACGATGTGAAAGTTGCTGCCCACACTCACAACGCAGCTTTTCAACCGGATAATCAGGATCGTGGAAATCACCCTGCGGCAAAGCCTCGCGGAAGATATCCTCCTCGGCAAAACCTTTCTTCCTGAGCAGATGCGTCATATAGCCTGCAAAAAGACCAAGGCTGACGGCACAAACCAACACCGCTAGCGCCCAGTTGACGCTCAACATCCCCGAGAGCATGGCAAAAGATGCCGGGCTCATTAACGGCGAGGTCACCAGCAAAGCCATGGCCGGAGCCAACGGTAGGCCGGCGACCAGAAGTGAGATCACCAGAGGCAGTGTCGCACAGGCACAGAGAGGGCTGGCCACACCGAGTAGGGTTGCTGCGGGAATCGCCAATATTCCGAAACGCGTTAAGGCCTTGCGGATCTTGACGTGCCACTTCAGGGTCCGGATGATAGCCTCAAACAGGACACCAACCACCAGGTAGGGGAGGATGTAGAGGAATTCCACGCCGATCGCTTTGACAAGTTCTAACAGCATATTGGGAAAATCGTTCATCAATCCATTCCGTATCGAAAGGTTGAAAATCTCAGTGGTCAGGTTTCTGTCTGTTCGGTATTGACAGGACAGCTTTCTGACCCGAGAACAGCATTAACCAGCAGGGAAAGGAGCATATTCAAGGCAACAAAGAAACAACGCCTATCACACTAGCAAGAGCTGTTCCGCTTTTAGCAAGAGCCGTTCAGCTTTATCTTCCACACAAAGCTGATTAGTTTAAAATGACAAGACACGCAACAAACAAAGAAGAAACTCTTCAAAGGCGGCAATAAAGACCGTTTAGCAACTTATCAACAAGAGATAATTTACAGATTGGCATTGCTAAGCAGGAGGCAATGCATTAAAAAGTCGAAAAGAAACGAATTTTATTACCAGAAGGTGCTTTTCCTGACAAGCTTTTTTAGGAACTGATGTTATAATGTGACGTTAATCAAGGAGGAGTTCTGCTAATGAATCGTGAATTCAAGAATAAAATCAGGGAACAGTTCGGCCGTGCAGCGGATGGCTACATCCACGACAAAGGCTTTGCCACCGGCAGCGACCTTGAAGAGATGGTACGCCTGCTACAACCGATGCCTGACGATAATATGCTTGACGTGGCTTGTGGAGGCGGGCACACGGCTCTCCGTTTCTCTCCGCTGGTTCGTAGCGTGGTCGCTTCCGACCTGACCATGGTTATGCTGAAAAAAGCCCAGGAGCATATCAGTGATGAAGGGGGTGTCGACAACATCACTTTTCGTGAAGCGGACGCTGAAGATCTACCTTTCCCTGCCGGGGCCTTTACTCTGCTGACCTGCCGTGTCGCACCACATCATTTTCCTGATGTCGCACGGGCACTGAATGAATTTCATCGCGTTTTGCGTCGTGGCGGTCGGATTGCCATCGTAGATACAATGCTACCCAACGACCCTGAGATTGCCGAATGGTATCAGGAGATGGAGAAGATGCGCGACCCGACGCACATCCAGGCCTATACGGAAGAGAAATGGCAAGAGATGGTACAGGAAGCCGGCTTTATCCTGCACGAGACAGTCACTGTTCCGAAAACTCACGACTTTCCAACCTGGGCAAAGCGGGCAGGACTTAACCGTGAAGGGATTGCCGCTCTCAACAAATTTTTCGTTGACGCTCCCGACAAGGTTCAAGACTACTTCCAGATCGAAACCTTTGCCGGAGAGGTTGAAGCCTACACAGACCGTAAAGTGTTGGTTTATGCCAGTCGGCCACCGAAGAAGTAACGAAACAGACTCTCACCAGAGAATCTTTACACGCCGTCCCGTTTCCCCGGGACGGCTTTTTTCATTCCCTCCCCCTGTTTCCCCTTTGCGAGCACAATCTTTTACGTCTTGATCGGTCGCTCATCGAAAACCTTTCCCTTAAATATTTTCCTAAAACCTCCACCGCTCCATCCGTAACAACTAAATACAAACAAAAGCTTGATTCTATATTTTCAAGCGACAAAAAAACTCATAAAAAATAATTGCATAGCCATTGCGAGCCCCGCAAATAACTGTTATCATTGCGCGGTCTATGCATTAAATAAATCAAAGCAGCTATATGTCAATTTTACAAGGGGGCTTTTTATGAAATGTTTTAAGGTGAGCATGTTGCTAACTTTGGTGGCAATACTGTGCCT
>JAAXQF010000439.1 GCA_012974435.1 Desulfuromonadales bacterium
CTGCCCGGCGATCTCAAGTTCCAGGTTTTTTGGCAAAATGATTTTCGGTAACTTGTCGGCGTAGAGGACGCCGGGTTTAACTTCGAGTGCGCCTGCCCCGCCAACGTGAATCAAGCGTGGTGCATCACCCTCAAAACTTCGCAGCACATTGACCACCTTCTCGACCGCGATGCGTTGAATTGCATCATTGGGGTCTTTCGATTTGCGGACAATGCCACGGACAGAAATGATGACTACATCCTGATCAACTAACAGGCTGGCTACACTTTCGGGATCGAGGATGTCGCCCTGCACAGCCGACAGATTGTCGTGGATTTGAGTGATGCGTGAAGGATCACGCGACACCGCGGTCACCAAATGGCCGCGATTCAGAGCCTGAAATATTGCCCAGTTTAACAGTGTATTGGAAAAATAGGGTTCAGTTAGTGAAAGCTGCCACAATTGGATTATGGTCACTCATGTCAGCCCAGCCTTCTGTTGCAACCTCACATGATTCAAGATAAAGAAACCATGAGACAGGTACAAATATTCCATCACAATGGTATGGCGTACCTTTGTCGCCTGTCCACCTTAGGGTTTGCGGTAGGTATTCAGACCTATCATGATCAGCCCAACCATATATTCCGGATAGTTCTAGCGCATTATGAAACAAGCAGTTCACTCAAATTCGATCGCAAGAAAAGATTTAATGTTGGCACTGGCAAACACTTGAGCGAAGTGGATAACCACATTCCTGAATAACTTTAACGACTGCGACCGAGCTGGCGAGCCAGTTCGTTAACCGTCTCAGGGATGGCATCCTGGAACATTTCCTTAACTTTGACTTCAGCCACAGTGGTCTGTCCGCTGGCAAGGTTGAGGAACTCAAGTCGATAAGTCACTGTCATGATGACACCCTGTGCCGGTGCCGCAACCATGTCGCGCTTGAGAATGGTGCCGCTCATGACGATCTCAGGGATCTTGCTTAACTCCAGAGCAGCCTGTACTGCCGCCGGTGACTGGCCTCGGAACTGCTTGGCGGTGGGGAGAACTTCGGGGAAACGGGTGTCGATGGCCAACTCAGCAGAGAACAGCCCCGTCTGATTGAAGGAACTGGTGAAAAACGCAGCCTCCTCACCACGACAAATGTAAAAAGCTTCTGCGGTTTTATCAAACGGCCCGAGCACCGCCACCTGGCTTCCGGGCTTTAAATCCGCCAAGTCACCACTGATGACGTCAAAATCCTTGACCCCATTTCCCGAAACCATCATACCGCCGATCATCGGACCACAAGCAGTTAGCAACAACAGGCAGAGTCCCGCCCATAAAGTTTTTGTCTTCATATCAGTCTCCTTGTACAATGCGATGACACCTCAGGCAATCTTCGGAAGCTTTATGCTCGTTGCCAAGCTTGGCAACTTCATGGCACCCGATGCAATCCTGATTGTTCGACACAGCACGATGGTCTTCAGTGTTGGTTCGGTGCGGTGCAAACGGAGCCATCCGATTGACACAGGCAGTAACCACAAGCATCAGACTCAACAATAAGGTCAACAGTATCAGTTTCTTCATGACTTCATTTTCCAGTAAATGTGTTTAAGTTTCTATTGGATGGCTCTAGCAGTAGTAATTCTTTGGAATCAAGGCCTTTTATGTTTACCATAATTCACTCGTTATGGAGAAGATACCTGCCCGGATACAGAATGATCAGCATAGCCATTACCGGCCTTATTCTACTCAATGGCTGTGCCACGCCTGAACCAAGACTTGTTGCTGATGGGTTGGGAAATTTGTCCGTAATTATATCAGATTTTCGCAATAATCAAGGAGAAGCCATCCTTTCGCTCTTCTCAAGCTCAGACGGGTTCCCGGATGATATTGAAACATCGCTGGCGACCAACACTGTCAAAGTAACAGAAGGTCGTGCTCAGACGCTCTTCAAAGATCTAGCTTACGGCGAATATGCCATCAGCGTCTTGCATGACGAGGATGGAGATGGCCAAATGAAAAATACCTGGTTTGGAACGCCGCTGGAAGGTTTTGGTTTTTCCGGGCACCCGGATTACAAGTACGGCCACCCGAAGTTTGCAGAGGTCAAATTCTTGATGATTGCCCCGTCCCAGGAGATAAACATCAAACTGCGCTACGAAACCGCCCGCCAAAGAAGGCTGGAACTCAAGCGCCAGCAAACCACTCAGTAGAAATCCCAATGTAAAGCCATGTGACGTTTTGGAGCAGTTAAAAGATAGAGTGAAAGCCTCCCTGCTTTAGTACCAACCGGAACAAGACAGAAGCAAAACAAAAGCCACCCGCAGTCGTGCAGACGGCTTGTAGTAAATCGTTCATAATCCCCCGGATTCTCAGAAACCTTGCAATTCAAGACACTACTAAGTATAGAGGGTCATGAGGTGGAGACAAAACAGGCGTGGTTCTTATTTATCCTCCTATATTGTTTGCGGGGTGCCGATTTAACAGAAATGTAGAATCACTGAAAACCCTGACTTATAGGAAAGACCACCCGTTTCCAGATGGCCTTGATTCTGCGGATTAAAGAGCTTCCTAAATACCTCTATCAATAATAAGCCGTTTTTCTTCTCGGAAGTTGTGACTTATGAGAAAATTGTGAGTAGTAGACGCTCGTCGATGAAACTGATGATCTTCATTACACCTCAGCTTTTCGAGCCTCCCAAAGGCAAGACTTACCATACCTGTTTAATGCCTTCCCGTCAGGTCTTTGATGGAGCCTTCTTCGGTTGCAACGCAACAAAAAGGGAAGCGGGAGAGGAAATGCACCTCTCCCGCTTACTGATTGTCAGTTCGGGACCATTCTCACCGGCCCGAAATGTTATTTATGTGAACGACCTTTTTTATGAAAAACACCTTTCTCACTGCGGTGATCTCTTTTAGGGGCATCATACTCGTCGTCATCCTCGTCGTCATCGCTGTCGTGATCACTGTCG
>JAAXQF010000294.1 GCA_012974435.1 Desulfuromonadales bacterium
GAACTGGCTGCAAATTCGTTTGTTTGGTCCATATTTCAGCTCCTTTTCGACCAATAGCTACGGCTATTACTCTCAAATGAGCCAAAATCTGATCACAAACGATCAAGTTTTCGCTTCAGCCCTGATAGCCCGACAAGCTGCTAGCTAGCGAAATTCTTACAGACCCTGCATTATAACGAAAAGGCCACCAAGGATCGAATCCTGGCGGCCATTGTTTTAGCTTCCTGAATATCTCTATCAATAAGAAGCCGGTTTTCTTCTCAGAAGTCGTGATTTTTAGGCATACCTATCGAGCTGAAAGTATCTACAAAACTGGATGTGATACACCCTCAGGTTCCTTTACTTTTCAGACAGGTGAACTCGGCTCTCCAAAAGGTAAATCTACCGTTACTACCGTTCCTTTTCCCAGATTGCTTGCCACTCGGATGTCACCTTCGTGGGCCTTGATGATGTGATGGATAATATGCATCCCCAATCCGAGTCCGTCAATGGCGGTATTAGTATGGTCGGCACGATAGAATTTGTCGAACATCCGTTCGACTTGTTCCGGTGTCATCCCGATACCCTCGTCGGCCACAACCAGTCGGTAACCGCTATCGGTCACAGTTCCGTTTATGCGAATAAGACCCCCCGCAGGAGAAAATTTCACAGCATTGCTGATAAGGTTTTCCAAGATTTGTACTAGTTTGTTCCGGTCCACCCAAATCAAGGCCCCCTGGTTCTCAGAAAGAGTCAATTCAAATTGGCGCTTGGAGGTATGGACTCGGAAGTGGCCCACCTCCTTACGAATGATTTCCCCCAAATCATACTGCTTTTTTTCTAAAGGAATAGAAACTCCTGATTCGACCCGACTCACATCCAGAAGATCGTCGACTATCTTGCACAGAGCCTCGGCCTTTCCGTAGATTTCATCCAGGAACTCCCTCTGCTGGTTCGCATCGATACCGCCGATGGTTTCAGGATGAAGGAGCAACTCTGCATACCCCAAAACCGAACTCAGCGGTGTGCGCAATTCGTGGGCAGCGGTAGAGATAAACTGGGTTTTCATCCTATCACTGTCCCGCAAGACCCGCTCAATCTCTTCCTGTTTACCAATCTTTTTGAAGCTAAGGCGTAGCACGTAAATAAAATAGAGAATCAGCGACAAAATCACTATTAAAGAAGCGGCCACCAGAATGGTTGGTTCTTTGGAGGTTTTTCCGCGACTGACAGTATAGCCAATAAGGCCAAGGATTTTTCCAGTCGGGTCGTGAACAGGATAGGTAATATCCAGAGCACCCACATCCTTGTAGTCCTCTTCCAGGATCACGACCACTCCGGATTCGATTACATCAAGGTCTTCTTCATGGGCGGCCGTTCCGATGCGGGCCTTTAAACTGCTTGCTACATGGCGATAGGTATTATCTGGGGCCAGGGCGATGAAGCTCAAGCGGACGATACGGTGGTCCTTTTCAACCAGGGTCTCAATGCGATTTTGAATCCCTTCATAGCCGACGTGCAGCGAAATCGTGTCAGCGATGGCCACTTCAAGAACCTTGCAATTGGTCAATGCTTCAAGCCGAAAGCTCTCTTCAGCTTTCTGTTTCATAGAAAAAACCGACCAGACGGCAAAGCAACTAAAAACAATTAGGATCGCAAACAAAAAGATCCATTGCCAGTGGAGGCTGAAAAAGCGGGTCAATGTTTGGTTCTTCATCTTTGCTACAGTCATGGTAAACTACTTCTCTCCCTCGATTATGGAATACATCAAATAAGGCGACATCAATCTATCGCAACCTGATAGATAGGTCAAAGGTGGGGTTACTATAAATCCTGCTACATTGAAAGGCCAGCAAGGATCGAACCCTGGTGGCCATAGTTTTGTGGATTAAAGAGCTCCCTAAATACCTCTCGTTAATAAAGCAAACTTTAAATAAGTCTGAGATGCCGGACCTGTGTAATCAAGCGCAATAAGTCTGACGGTGTAGGGATAGAAGTATTGAAATTATCCGATAAGTCACGATGAATTTGTTATTCTTTACAAAACAGACATAATTGCGCGGGATTGTGTCCCTCGTAATCAGCGCCCTGTTTAGTTAGCAATTCTTTGCCGCGATCAACCGGTCTGCTGCGTGCAGCGAACTTTCCTGACAGTTTTTTAAATTATCTGTCTGCTTAATAAAGACTAAGTCCCTTAGCAGCTTGTCGGACTTTCCATGAACAGGCTGCTAGCACGAATCGATTTGGGGCTATTCCCTGTTTTTTTGCGTTTCCTTCGGTCAATGCCATTGATTGGAATTGACCCTCTCTTGAATTGCAAAGCTTTAAAGTGAGGCCATAAACTATGAAGACGAGAATTACTGAACTTCTTGGAATCAAATATCCTATCGTGCAGGGTGGCATGATGTGGGTTGGTACCGCCGACCTTGCAGCAGCAGTCTCCAATGCCGGAGGCCTTGGTATTGTCACCGCCTTAACTTTTCCGACACCTGAAGAGCTGATCAAAGAGATTGCTCGCTGTCGTGACATGACCGATAAGCCTTTCGGCGTCAATGTGACAATCTTACCCTCCATTACTCCTCCTCCATACGAAGAGTATTTGCAGGCAATTATTGAGAGCGGGGTAGGGGTTGTTGAAACCGCCGGCCGCAACCCTGAGCCCTTTATGCCCGCTTTCAAAGCTGCCGGAATCAAGGTTGTTCATAAATGCACATCGGTACGTCACGCATTGAAAGCAGAAGCGATCGGTTGTGATGCCGTTAGCGTTGATGGCTTTGAGTGTGCTGGCCATCCAGGTGAAGATGATGTCACGAACCTGGTTCTGATCCCTGCGGTTGCGGCCAAACTCTCTGTCCCGATACTGGCCTCTGGTGGGATCGCCAATGGTTATCAGATGGCTGCAGCCTTTGCCCTTGGCGCGGACGGTATTAATATGGGGACACGTTTTTTCGCAACGCAGGAGGCCCCTGTTCACGAGAACGTCAAACAGGCTATGGTTGATGCCGATGAACGACAGACGAGTCTGATGTTGAGGACATTAAACAACACGGTTCGCGTCTATAGAAACAAGGTCTCTGAAGAGGTCCTTGCCATCGAAGCCCGGGATGGTGAGACGGATTTTGCAGATATTCAACCCCTGGTCGCAGGAACTAGTGGCCGAACTAAGGTGCTGGACGAGGGGGATGTCAACGGTGGAATTTGGACGGCCGGTATGGTGATTGGGTTGATTAACGATATTCCTACCTGTGATGAGTTGCTGAAGCGCATTGTCGCAGAAGCTAAAGATGCTGCCAAAAAACGTGTCGGTGTCTTCCTTAGTTAATAGTTGGTATCGGCTAAACTAAGGACGTGTTCTATTTGACCACCACTTTGTAGAGCTTGCCGGCGAGTTGATCGATGTTGAGCGGGTTATCTCTACGGAACTGCTTGGGTGCATGAGTTGCTATGTCGTTAAGAAGTGAAATGTAATGTTCTGGTCATTTGCACCCAACTCCTCTTTTTGAGCTCTGAAAAATACCTCAGTTAGTATATAGTAGTCGCCACTCCACACAAAAAATCCCTCACGTTTTCCGCTCCCATAAGCAAGAACAAGCACTGGCATTGACGTAGCTTTGCAAACTTAAAAATCTTAACAGCGCCGGTTATGTTCCCCAAACAGGCAACTCGGATTCTATCCGCTATAATACTTTAGAGAGCTATTCCGTTGATTGTTCTGTATAAAAACTAACGGGGAGGGATTAATGGATTTCCAGCTTACAGAAGAACAAAACCTGATTCGCAATATGGTGCGCAGTTTTGCCGAGCGGGAGGTCGCGCCGAGCGCCGCAGAACGTGATGAAGAAGAACGTTTTGACCGCGAATTGATGTTCGACAAGCTCGGTGAACTTGGACTTGCAGGGATGATCATCCCTGAGCAATTCGGTGGTGCCGGTGCCGATTACATCAGTTACGCCATCGCCGTTGAGGAGCTCTCCCGGGTCTGTGCTTCGACTGGAGTAACCCTTTCTGCCCACCTTTCTCTCTGTGCCAACCCCATCTATACCTTTGGCAGCGATCAGCAAAAGCAAACGTACCTGGTACCTCTGGCCGAAGGCTCTAAGCTTGGAGCCTTTGCTCTCACCGAAACCAATGCCGGTTCTGATGCAGGCGGCACCAAAACCACCGCAGCTCTCGATGGTGATGAGTGGCTCCTGAACGGCAGCAAAATTTTTACCACCAATGGCGGTGATGCAGACACTTATATTGTCTTCGCCCGTACTGATAAAGAAGCTGAGAAGCATCACGGCATCAGTGCATTTATTGTCGAGAAAGGGACGCCTGGATTCTCTTTCGGTAAAAAGGAGAAGAAGATGGGCATTCGTTCTTCTCCCACACTGGAGCTGGTTTTTGAAAATTGCCGGATTGCCAAAGAGAATTTGCTTGGTGAGAAAGATCAGGGCTTCCGGATCGCCATGAAAACGCTCGATGGTGGCCGTATCGGCATTGCTGCGCAGGCTCTCGGTATTGCCCAGGGGGCCCTGGACGCGGCTGTGGCCTACTCAAAAGAACGCAAGCAGTTCGATACTCCTATTGCATCATTTCAGGGTGTGCAGTTTCAATTGGCCGATATGGCGACCCAGGTTGAAGCGGCGAGGTTGGTTGTTTATAACGCTGCTTATCGTGCCAGTAATGGGCTCGGCTATTCAAAAGAGTCAGCGATGGCCAAGCTCTTTGCCAGCGAAACGGCGATGAAGGTAACGACTCAGGCGGTACAGATTCATGGTGGTTATGGTTACACCCGAGATTTTCCTGTAGAGCGCATGATGCGTGATGCCAAGATCACGGAAATTTACGAGGGGACCAGTGAGATTCAGCGGATGGTTATTGGCTCTCTGTTGGTAAAGTGAGTTTGCTTGTTTCTCGTGAAATCCGCCCTTATTGTTTTATCTCATATTGTGAATTTCCGAAGGCGATCCTAAGAAATCCCACAAAAATTGACGTTTTGTGGGATTTTTCATGTCTGTTTCAGACAGTTTGTCCCACAGTCGACTCTATAGATCGGGCAGAATCCCAAAGAGGATGCTAAAAATTTATCCAGCCAAAAGAAAGATTAGTGTCCCAGCTGAGTGGTTTGAAGACTAGGGGGCAATCCCAGCTTTCAGATAAAGGCTGGGATTGGCTTTACCATTACTGGCTATCAACAGAGTGTTTGCTATTGATATGTATATCTCTAGCTATGCATCTATCAATAGAATATTAATTAATCTATGATAGCTGTCGATATAGGATGCACCCTATTGACATGGAGATGTGTAATGCCAAGTATTATAGGCTACTTAAGGCCAGACATTGACGGCAAAAACGTTCAGTCGCAGCTCGATTTGCTCAAAGCATCCGGAGCGAGCAAAATCGTCCAGGAAAAGCCTGCCGGTACGAAACGCAACAGGTCGCAGTTGGACAACCTGATAGCAGATGCCCGTGTTGGTGATACCGTGGTGGTTACCAGCCTGTACCGTATAGCGGACAACACCAAACACCTGCTGGAGATTGTTGAATCGCTCAATGCTGCTGGGGTGTCATTAAAGATCATCGATAACGACATCGACACTTCGACACATCACGGGGAGGTCCTTCGACTGCTGCTCGGCGCAATTACAGACTTCGAGAGGCAGGTCGTGCGAGAACGTCAAGCCGTGGGGATTGCCAAGGCCAAACAGGCAGGGCGCTATAAGGGCCGAAAGCCGACGGCAATGGCGAAGACTGATGAAGTGCTAGCACTGAATACCCAAGGTCTGACCCGGCAAAAGATCGCCGACCAACTCGGGATCGGCGTTGCGAGTGTTTACAGAATCCTCAAAAACCATACGACACCAATGAAAACGCGCAAAAAGGTCCCAAAAAAGCCTGTCGATAAGTCGAAGCGGGTAGAACGCAAGCCAACACGTGAGCCTGACACAGAACAGTTGTCATTCTTCTAGTGGATTGGTCGATGAAGTAAGAGCCCCTACAGACTTAAATTGTTAAATTGCAGTGTTATGTCTATTGCGTAGGGAGTAGGGCGCAAGTTGACAAAAAGTCTGCAAAGTATCGGCGTTGATACCGCCTTGCGTTTGGCCCAGATTGACCCTCGTCAGGCCCGTCAACGCTACTCCGTGGTCCTGGAGAGGACCGTTTGCGAATTGAACGGAGAAAGCTGTCTTGAATTAGACGAGACATGGCAGCCCAGACAACAAATCATGTGCTCTCGATCATTCGGTGAAAAATTAACGCAATATGCCGATCTCAAGGAGACCGTGTGTGAGTTTGCAGCAAGGGCAGCCGAAAAGCTTCGCCGGGATAAACAACTTGCCATGGTGGTGAACGTGTTCATCCGTACCAGCCCGTTCGACAAGACTGGGCCTCACTACTCCAACACGGCAACCGGTACACTGACTCAGCCAAGCTCTGATACGCGAAAGATTCTGGACATGGCAATACGGTTGTTTGACATGGTTTGGAAAGACGGTTATCGCTATGCCAAAGCTGGGGTTATGTTGGGGGACTTCTGCTCTCCAGACGATGTGCAACTCAACCTTTTCGACAGTCAAAAAGGCCGTCATGAGAACGAAGCCTTAATGAAGGTGATCGACACCATCAACCACGCTGGCGAAGGCAAGATCTGGTTCGGTGGCCAGCGGCCACAAAAGGATTGGTTTATGAGGCAGGCTAATGTTTCTCCTGCATATACGACGCGGTGGAGCAGTATTCCTGAAGTTAAATGAGATGGTTTAGGTGACGGTTAAGAGTGCTAATAAAGCGTTTTGTCTGGCATGAGTTCCTTTTCTTTTGTGCTAAACTTCCTTTATGTGCGGACGAATCTCTACAGCGAATCTTCTTCCTGACGACATAAGTGAGCTGTTCCACGTCAGCTCTGTTCCTACCTTTTTACAGAGTTACAACGTAGCGCCAACCCTCCACATACCAGCTATCAGAGAACAAAACCAAGTTCGCTCACTGGTCAATTTCAGGTGGGGCCTTATCCCTCACTGGGCAAGAGATAAACAGATAAAAGGCTCGTCCTTTAATGCCCGAGTAGAGACCCTCACACAAAAACCCTTCTTTCGTGACTCAATCAAATCCAAGAGATGCATTGTCCTTGCAACGGGCTTTTATGAATGGCAGAAGCAGGGGGACGTTAAGCAGCCTTACTACATCTATAGAGCAGATAACGAACCGTTAGCCTTTGCCGGTTTATGGGACGTGTGGGTCGATAAGGTGACTGGTGAAACGCTTGAAAGCTGCGCCATCATTACTGTCCCAGCGACACACCCGATGGCTGAGATCCATGAGCGCATGCCTGCTGTCCTTGAGGCGGAGTTCTTCGACACCTGGCTTGATCCAGAATTTAAAGAGACACACGTATTGCAGGACATCTTGAGGATGCCCATAAATGCCTTGGCGATGTATCCAGTCTCAACCTATGTGAGTAATTCAAGGAACGAGGGAAAGAGGTGTGTTGAAAGATTTATGTGATTGCTCATGTTGGATTGGATAGTCATTGAATTTATTAGTAACAGAACGATGGAAATCAAAAGGATCGAGGTTGTTATGCTTCGAGAATACTTTCAATTGGTAAATTTCCTTTGTGGTGTTGTTATGCTTTGCGGTGCAATGCTTTTTTTGTTACCAACAGCGTCTTCAGCGGCAATCATTGAGGGTGAAAGAATGATTCCCGTTCAGGGGAATAATGGAATGGTGGTTACAAGTCATTTTCTCGCGACAGAATCAGCCCAAAAAGTGTTGAAAGATGGGGGGAATGCTATCGATGCTGCGGTAACAGCAGCTTTTTTATTGGCCGTCACTCAACCTAGGTCGGGCAATATCGGAGGTGGCGGTTTTATGTTGATTTCCCTGGAGGAACAGGATGAAGTCGTTGCCATTGATTATCGAGAAAAAGCTCCGGGCAAAGCATCTGTTGACATGTTTCTAAATAAAGAGGGCAACGTTAATAATGAAATTTCGAGATATTCCCATCTGGCGGCAGGAGTTCCCGGCACGGTCGCTGGTCTAATTCTGGTTTTAGAAAAGTATGGCACAATAAACCTTGGGGAAGCTTTGGCGCCTGCCATTCATTATGCGGAAGAAGGTTTTGTTGTGACTCCTCGTTTCAGTAACGGCCTCAAAGAGAATGAACAGATGCTGAGACGCTGGAGTTCAACAAGTAGAATTTTTTATAAGGCCGATGGAAGCTATTACGAGCCAGGTGAACTCTTTGTAAATAAAGACTTGGCGACAACTCTGAAACGTATAGCAACAAACGGTGCCAGGGAATTCTACGAAGGCAAGACCGCCGAAATGCTGGTTGCGGAGATGGAGCGCCATGGCGGGATGATTACCCTAGAAGATATGAAGCATTACGCCCCGGTGATCAGGACGCCGGTGCATGGCTTCTATCGAGGATACGATGTCTACTCAATGCCTCCACCCAGTTCTGGCGGTGTTCACGTGATTCAGATGCTCAACATTCTTGAGGGCTACCCAGTCGCAGACAATGGGCATAACTCAGCAAGAAACATTCAATTTATGGCAGAGGCTATGAAACGGGCCTATGCCGATCGCTCGCGCTATCTGGGTGATGCCGATTTTGTACGCGTCCCCCTTAAGGCACTCACCTCAAAAGCCTACGCAGTATCCCTTCGGAAGGATATCGCCAGAGACAAGGCGACGCCGAAGAGTTCGGTCCGTCCAGGCAATATCTCTCCCTACGAGAGCAATGAAACCACTCATTTTTCCATTGTTGATAAGTTCGGGAATGCCGTCTCTAACACATATACCATCAACTTCAGTTACGGCTCCGGTGTCGTAGTTGAAGGGGCTGGTTTTTTGTTAAACAACGAGATGGATGATTTTTCGGCAAAACCGGGTGCACCCAATGCTTACGGTTTGATCGGTGGGGAAGCAAACAAGATAGAACCTAACAAGCGTATGCTTAGCTCAATGTCGCCAACTATCGTCAAACGTGAGGGGAAAAACTTCCTCGTGACCGGCAGTCCTGGAGGTTCACGCATCATCACCACTACCTTACAGGTGATTCTGAACGTCATTGATCATGGCCTTAATGTTAAAAGTGCGGTAGCTGCTCCTAGAATCCACCATCAGTGGCTACCAGATGAACTGCGGATCGAAGAAGGAATAAGCCCGGACACGGTTCAAATTCTTCAGGAGATGGGGTATGAGGTGAAGCAGAAGCCAGCAATGGGAGCGAGCCAGTCTATCGTAATCAGAAACGGCATTATGTATGGCGGCGCCGATCCCCGTAGATCCACAGCACTTGCCGCAGGTCTTTAATGCTGGTGTTGCAAACATAGGATTGTTCCTTAAGGCTTGGCATATGGATTACTACATAGAGAGGATAAAAGAATAATTGAGATGCCCAGCTTTTAAGATGAAGGCTGGGATTCGAAAAATACCTTCACACGACACCACGGAAAAGTAATCTTGTGTTTTCAGTTATTTGTGACTAGCTATGGCGATAATTATTTTCTTTTGTATCTGTCTCTTTGGCCAGAATGCAACCTTGTAAAAAAACAGGAAGGAGAGATTGGTAAGTGGTTTTTTTGATTTTTAAATGTTGAAGTGTGAAGCTTGTAGTGATAATCATCCTGAGATTGTGCTTCTATCTTTTGTTGCTAATTCGAAGGGCTCTAGATGCTAACTCTCCAATGTACTCAGAAGCTCCTCAAGGAGCTGAAAACAGATCTGTCACCAGTTAAAGATGCAGATCCCATAACTCTATGGCACGCTAACCTCATTACACTCGACAGACGCAAGTGCGTTCTCTTCACCAACGACAAAACCAGATATACATTCTTAGTACCAGGACTAAAGAAACCAGACTTCCAGATGATGGGAGAGATGTTCCTAGATAACCTGTTCAGGTGCATGCGTAATGATGGATTAGAGCAAGAGGGAGTAGAGAAGGTTCTGAGCGCCTGTAGCAATTACTGCTTTACCAAGACCAGTAGCAAGAGTGTGCTGGGCACGATGAATGACATAGCCGATATTATCAAAAGGACTGTCTATGACAACGGTGGGCTGGCTAACACTGATATCTATGGGATGATGAACAAGTTGAACCGGATGCCAATGAAGCCTTTGGACTATCGCTTTAGTGTTGATGCGTTTAGAAGGATGCTTAGCCGATAGCTGTTGACCAAAACATACATTATTATTAAGAGCCCTGATATCGCTTCTCTTTTGTATGCTACAATCTCAACATGTGTGGACGTATCTCAACAGCTGGCATATCAGCAGACATCCTAAAGACTCACTTCGGTATAGATAGTGTATTTCCTTTCACACTGAGCTACAACGTTGCGCCTACACTCCAAATACCCGCCATCATAGAACAGAACAATATACGAAAACTTGAGGCTTTCAGATGGGGACTCATACCTCACTGGGCAAGAGATAAAAACATAATAGCCACTGCCTTCAATGCTCGCGCAGAAACTCTCACACAAAAGCCACTCTTTCGTAGCTCAATCAAATCCAAGAGATGCCTAGTCCTTGCAACCGGCTTTTACGAATGGCAGAAGCGGGGTGGCAAGAAGCAGCCCTACTACATCTATAGATCAGATAAGCGACCTCTCGCTTTTGCAGGCCTGTGGGATATCTGGGAAGACAATATTACGGGTGAGGCTATAGAGAGCTGCACTATCATCACTATCCCCGCTACGCACCAGATGACACAAATCCATGAGCGTATGCCTGCTGTTTTAGAGAGTGAGATCTTTGATACCTGGCTTGATCCTGAGTTTAACGAGACAGAAGTATTGCAGGACATCTTGATTGCACCTAAGGAAGATGTGCTAGAGATGTATCCGGTGTCGAGTTATGTGAGCAATTCAAGGAATGATGGCGAGGAGTGTATAGAGAGACTGTAGTCACGGGGCCTTTTGCAACTATCTTATTAATAATAAATTTGAGTTGTCTTGAAGTCCTTGTTTCCATGTTGTGAATTTCAGAAGGTTTGTTATTGACGACAATACTTCATAGAAGTATTGTCTCCGTTCCCCTATGAATTCATTAACATCGATCCAAAGGAGATAACAATGGCAACCGTTCTCGAAATGGCAGCTGAAATAGTAGCTGCACACGCATCAACAACTTCTATGACTAAAGAAGAAATTATTGCTGAGATCCAAGAAGTTCATGCAGTACTAACAGCACTTGAAAAAGGTGAAACCGTAGAATCGGTAGAAGAGGTACAGGAAGATAATGTACCCGCAGTGTCTAAGCGTAAGGCCTTTGGTAAGAAGCAAATAATCTGTATGGTTTGCGGCAAAGGGTTCACTACTCTTAAACGTCACTTGGGTGCAGCACACGACCTCACACCTAAAGAGTATCGTAAGCAGTTCGGTATCCCTGCAGGAACTACATTAGCATCTAAAGATTATTCTGAGTCTCGTAGACAGATGGCCATTGATAAGGACCTGGCTGGTGGGTTAGCTAAGGCTCGTGCTGCTAAGGGTAAGAAGAAGTAACAGCTCTCACACATAAGATACTAAAGACCAACTCTTGAACTATTAAGGGTTGGTCTTTTTTATTCTCTTCATTCGAAAGGAGAGGAGGCAATACTGTGAGCGTTTAAGGGTAGGGGAAGGATTGTTTGAAATCTTGGTACACTACGGATCTGTCGTAAATGCTTATTTATGACGTAAGCGCTTGTAGATATGAGCTAAATACATTATTCACTTGGCACCCTAACTGGTACACCAAACCAACCCAAACCAACTATTATTTATGTTTTCTACAAGGTTCATGTCTTACACTAAAGTGATAAGGGTGGTCTCTTAAGTGTCTGATATGTAGAGCTTAATTGGTGGCTGAGAAGACACGCTAGGTTCAGGGTCTAGTGTCAGTA
>JAAXQF010000483.1 GCA_012974435.1 Desulfuromonadales bacterium
CTCTGAGCAGGAGCGCAAACATATCTTTGAAATCTTCTATCGAGGCACAAACAAAGGAGAAGTCAAAGGGTCAGGAATAGGACTGGCAATAGTATATAAGATCGCTCGCAACTATGGAGGGAGGGCTTGGGTCGAGGAAACGCCCGGTGGAGGTTGCACCTTCTGGGTGGAAGTCGAGGATGTTGCTCAGACCTAAAAACTCTGAGTTGTTTTCTCTGATCCTTTTACCCCTGGGAGGGGAAATCTTTTCGGACCATAAATAATGCGTTTGAATGGCTTTCTCAACCTTAATGATTCTTACAAGTCACCACTCCTGAGACGAAAAACGGCTTCTTATTGATAGAGACATTTAGGAAGACAAAATGATGGCCACCTGGGTTCGACCCTTGGTGGCCTTTCTCGTATATCAGGGTCAGTATGAATCTTGCGTCTCAGCCAATTCGTATCCCAAACAAAAATATGGGGTATAGTTAGGACGACTTCGGAGTCGTCCATGATTCTTTTTAATTAGTTCAAAGGTAGCTCGTAGAAAAATTCGCTACTGTCCGCTTCTTGGGCAACACCAGAGTACCCAAATGATACTCTTTTCGTTCCAATAGGGACTTTGTAAAATTTTGAGAAGATCTGAATGTCTCTTGTGCTGTTAGTCCATACGTTGATAAGAGAGGCCGTTTCCAGGACTCGCGAATCCTCGTCAAGGAAGAAGATATATGTGTCCATTCTGATAATACTTGTATACAGCATTTGATAATGTTGAGTAAGGGAGGCCTCCCCCGAAATAGTAATGCTGTCGCTCTTTTGAATATACTCGTATTCAATTATGAGTTCGAAAGTCTCCCACCTTCCAGCAGTAGGTGTCCCCTCTTGCAAAACCACTACAGGCACAGACGAAACTGTGTTGCCGTGATAAAACATTTTTATCTCAGCACACCCCAAAGCACACCCCAAAGCAAGAGACAACAAGCACGTAAAACTAAAAAATATAAATTTGCACTTAATCGACATTTTTAGCCTCCATTGTGTGATGCTATTGTAACATAGCCTTTTGGGCGCTCTTCAATTCCAATAAATCACGACTTACGAGAGGAAAAACGGCTTCTTATTGATAGAGGTATTCAGGAAGCTCATTAACCCACAAAACGATGGCCACTTGGATCAACACTGGGTGGCCATTTCCTATATGTCAGGGTCAGTAAGAATTTCGCATTTCAGTCAATCTGAGCACATCACAACAATGTGAGAGGATAAATAGGAATCTACCTGTCTGAATAGTTCGAGTTCAGAGGTGGGGAGCCATGCTTGACTCGAACTACGGGTTTACTTCTCCTGTAAGTCACGACTTCTGAGAATAAAACCGGCTTCTTATTGATAGAGACATTTAGGAAGACAAAGCTATGGCCACCAGGGTTCGATCCTTGGTGGCCTTTCTTATGTTGCAGGTGTAACAGGAAAGGTCATCATAGATGCATATAGGCTCTCGTACCATAAGAGTCAGTAGCATATACCTTGATTTTTGATAAAGTTTGAATTGTTGAAAGGGATAAATCACGACACTTTGTTATCATGAGGTCACGAGTTGTTTGTATTGTCCAATAATGGGGGATTCTTCTGTTGATTGGTGGTGGCCTGGTTGCATTACAGACTACTGCCGTCAGTACTGGTCTGCCCTTTGCCATCGTGCTGCTGTTGATCATCTATGCCCTATATATTGGCTTTTCCCAGAAGCTGTATGTCGAGGATGCAGTTAAGTGCAGTTTGAAACAAGTGGAGGAAGAACACCGCCTCGCGGTGGCGATCGAGATTGCAAGTAGTGATGATGAAGAATGTGAAGCAAAGGAGATATAATGCTGAAATCAATTAAATTGTTATTTATTTCGGGTTTCTTTATCTTCGGTTTGGCTGGCTTAAGCCCGGCCGCCGAGACAATCGACAACCAGGTTCTGCTCGAAGAGATTCGAGCCTTGAGGGCCAAAGTCGCGGAGGTGGGCGCGATGGAAAAACGCTTGGCCGAACTGGAATTGATTGTCGCCGGGCAACAGGCTCAGATGGCAGAAGCTGCGGCGCAGTCAACGGCCACTGTGACCATCGTCGAGGAAACAAAACCGATGACCAGACAGGCCGTCGAAGAGGTTTTTGACGAAAAAAGGCCAATTGCCTTTGGCGGTGCCATGCGTGTCAACTACGGTTACGAGGATTGGGACGATGACCAGGACGAGAAGTATGGCGATGCCGGTTTCGATCTATTTCGGGTCAATGCCGATGGCGAGATTGACGACTGGATTCTCTCAGCTGAATATCGCTTTTATTCCTACATGAACACCATTCATCACGGTTATGTTGGCTACAATATTAATGACAACTGGCAGGTTCAGGCCGGTGTGCACCAAGTCCCCTTCGGTCTGCAACCTTTTGCTTCGCACAATTTCTGGTTCAGCGGCGCTTACTATGTTGGCCTGGAAGACGACTACGACATGGGTGTCAAGGGCCTATACAGTGACGGTTCCCTCGATTTGACTCTGGCCTTCTACAAGAATGATGAACTGGGTAACTCATCGAGCACCGATCGTTACTCGATTGATGTCATCAGCAATGATGACGACGGCTTCTCAGGGGCTCAAGGTGCGGGCAATGAAGAGACCAACCAGTTCAACGGTCGATTGGCATACACCTTCGATCATGGCGACCTCGGCGACACCGAACTTGGCGTCTCCGGACAGTGGGGACAGCTCTACAACAAAAACACCCGTGACACCGGCGACCAATGGGCCGCCGGGTTGCACATGAATGGCAATTACGGCAAATGGAACGTCCAACTCGAGTATGCGACTTACGAGTACGATCCTGAAAATCCAGACAGTTACGATGACAACATCATCACCATGGGCGCGTTCGCTAGCTCTTGGGGCGTACCAGCGGAAGCGGATATTGCAATCGCCAACATCGCCTACACGCTGCCGACCGGCCTGAAGTGGCTCGACAGCATTACCTTCTATTCCGATAACACCGTCATCGAGCCGTCAGCCAGCAACCAGCCGACTATCTGGCAGAATGTAGTCGGAGCCATGTTCGCCTCCGGGCCGGTCTACACCTACCTGGACATCATTTCTGCGGAGAACATGATCTTCAGCAACGGCAACATGGTCGATGAAACCGTGCGCAACAACGATGAACGAACCACTCGCCTGAATCTGAATATCGGATATTACTGGTAACCTCTTCGAGATCCTTCTTAGACAATATAGGGTGTGTCCTTGACATGAAGGGCACACCTTTACTTTTTAATTATGCCTTGTGAGACGAAAAACGACTTTTTATTGATAGAGATTTTGAGAATCAAAACTATGGCCACCAGGGTTCGCTCCTTGGTGGTCTTTCTTGTATGACAACTGTTTGAGGAATTTAGAACCTCGCAACCACCGAAAGTAACATCTCACATTACACAGCCCTTTCCAGATCAATATTTGACCTCTTCCTCGGCTTCCTCCTCAGTCATGCTGGACTTTTTCTTAACCTCATTGGCAGGCTCTTCATTTTTACAGGCGGCAAGTGAAAAGGTCACGCCTATGACCAATATAAATATGAAGATTGGTAATGATAATTTCATGACAGGTTCCTTTCCTATCGAGATACGTCTTTTGATTTGGAATCCTTACAAGAGCATTATAGCGCATCTGAAATCCCGGGTTGACTAGCCTGCGATTTCTTGTCACTTCACCATTATTTCTCATAAATCACGACTTCTGAGAAGGAAAACGGCTTCTTATTGATAGAGGTATTCAGGAAGCTCTTTAA
>JAAXQF010000002.1 GCA_012974435.1 Desulfuromonadales bacterium
TCTACTTGGCCGACAAGATAGAAGAAAATCTGTCGCCTCGGCGTTGGATGCCAATCGCCGCTCCAACCTGGAGGTATCGCGAAAAAAGCCCATTGCGTAGCAGAGGTGTATGCTGACAATTGGACTGGAGGGGCCGGCGGGGCGAAATTCACCTCGGCTAATTCAACCTCCAGATCTTCGAAACAGCTTTCTCCTGCTGAATCAGTGTAAATGCGGACGTATTGCATCGTAGCCTCCCTCGGGAAAAGAATTATCCACGTGGCGAAAATTTGCCTGGGGCAAAAGAAGCCAAGGGCCGTCATCTGCCATTGGTATCGGCAAAGGATTGGAAAACAGGTCTCCCTCGTGAATAAGGACGTGCCCGTCCTGGAGCAAGCCAGGACGAGCACTTCCATCAACAACGATGCGGCACCATGATTCCACCTCAGCGCTGTTTATTATCCGTTCCAGCCACCGCTCAAGTTCAGGAACTGCGCCGTGTAGTAGTTGCACCCGCCATCGAGCAGAGAGGCGGCGAGGTGCGCCATTTCCTTGGGTTGGCCCAAGCGGCCCATGGGGATATCCTTACACGCCTCGGCCAACGCCTCGGGGGTTGTTACGCCAAGGGAGTTCCTATAGCCGGGATAGTCACAGAACATGCTGCCCATGCCATTGACGGTCACGCCATGTTTTGCGACGTCGAGAGCGACCTGGTTGATCAGGTACTTCGCAGCCGCACGGGTGGCGCCGTAGACGGAGACGTTCGGGAAGTCCTTCGCTCCGGTCGCGCTGACCTCGATGAGGACCTGCCCCGATCCCTGCGCAACCAGGGGCGGAACGATCGCCTGTAACGCGTACTGCGTCGAGAGCAGGTTGCCTTCCGCACTATCCATGAGATCCTTCGCGGTCGCCTTGTCCCACGGGCCAACGATGTGGACGCCCGGGCGAATAAACGCCGAGTCGTACCCGCCGAAGACCTCCATCGCACGATCGACCAGCTTTTGCACGGAGCCTGCCTTGTTGACGTCGTCGACATCAACCACCTCGACCCGTCCGCCAAACGCTTTCAACTCGGCGATCAGGTTGGGTGCGGAAGTCTCAGCGCCCTCGATGACCACATTGGGATCGCTGATCACCAGATCGTGACCACGCTCGGCCAACTTCTTTGCTACATACGGTCCAATATGTTGTGCTGTATCTGTGACGATTGCTACGCGACGTTCTCTAGTTTTTGCACTCATGATCATTCTCCTTATTGTTTGGTTAATACTGCTTGTTTTCCACATCAAGACTGCCATGTGGTTGGATAAACAGGTCGTAAACTTTTAAGTCCATAGTACTTTGGCTGGTTAAACAGCCCCTGCGGAACAAACCAAATATTGGTCTGCCTTTCGTTAACCGACCTCGACGGTGCCGTCCTCGTGGATGGCAATCGGATCACCCGTTTTGACCGCTTCGATAAACTCGTCGCCGAGCAAATCAATGGTGATGACGCGGCGGTCATTCCAGATATCATCCATCAAGAGTCCGGCAAGCGAGACCGAGTCGGCATGCTCCGCGTACAGCATCGCCTTGGGCCCCTGGCCCAGGAAACCAACGCCCATCAACGAAGCACCGCCCATCGTGGAGCCTACTGTCGTTGGAAAGCAGAGGATCGCGCCGGCCAGCTCCTTCTTGTAAAATTCCTTGTTGATTGAATCTGTGCAGGGGGCACCGTCTGTCTTGCCGCCGAACAGGTTCTCCATGTAGGAGCCGGACGTGTTGAACGGCTGTTTTGAGGCGAGCGCCTTTCCCTCGAGCTTACCGGGGATCAGGGGTCGTCCTTTGAATGTTTTTTTGGTCATTGTTTCCTCCCGATGTAATTGTTTTGTGTGACTGTTAGTTTGATTTCGGAAGACCCTGGCCCTCTCCCGCTGGGGGAGGGTGCAAGCGCTCCCTTTCTCTACGCGCCCTTCGGAATTTCACCCGTGCAGATAACTTCGAGGAGGGCATCATCCGTGAGGTAACGCACGTTGGGATAGTAGTTACGTGTCTTGGGGGAATTCGTGACGGCGAAAACCCTCTCGGAAACGCCTTTCGAGCCCACGTAAGCCAGCGTGCAAATATTGGTAAATTTCATGCCAGCGCGCTTCATCGCGCCGACGAGGAGCGGCTCATCTTCAACGAGACGATCCCGCACGACAGTCGCGCAGAACAACAAGGTCGGGATGGCGCTCTTTTTCAGGCCTCTCTTCTCCACAGCCTCCGTAACGTTCTTCCCCCACGTGACGAGCTCGTGGTACGTGTTGTGCGGACAGCCGATGAAACAGACCGTCGGCTTTTCGGGACGCCCCTCCGCTTCAACCGGGAAGCTGGCGAGAACCCGTGCCTGCTCGGCATCGTCGATCACATAGGTCTGGTAGCCTTCCATCAGCAGCTTGCGCCCCTTCTGCTTGGCGTCGGGAGTGACATTCTCTACGTGGTAGAGGCCAACGGCGCCGGCTGCCGCGGTGGCACTTCCCATTTTCTTGAGCAGGTGCATGTTTTCGTTGGTGACTTCTTCACCCAGATATTTGTCGAGGCCTGTGATGTAGGGGTTGGCGTCGATAACCTTGAGGCCGATGGCGGTGCCAATCACGCCCCAATCCGGCTCTTCGGACGTCTTGATTTCCACGAGCCAACTGGACATGCGGCCCTCGTCCGTCATGAGTCCGAACAGCGGCGCCTTGCCGAGGATTGCGCAGAGCATTTCCATGCCCGAGGCGTTGCGGTTGGAACGGATTCCGAGGGCGGAGTTGCCGTAGTTCACCGCGGACGATTCCGCCCAGGCCACGTAGGTCCCAGCGGGGGGCTTATTGCCGACCTCGTCCAGGTAACAGGCGCAGGTGCGGTAGTTCAGGTCCGGAGCACCAAGTTGAGCATGAACCCAATCTAGGTCCCGTGGCATTGCCATGAGCAACGACAATTTTCATAACTTTGGCCAGTTCCGGCCCCTTCTTGCCATCCATGATGTCCTGCTCTTCCTTGGTGAGAGGCATCTGGTAGAGCGCTTTCGGATCAGCCTGCTGCGGCTTACTGCTTCTGTCATTGAATCCCGGTTGCGGCTTCCCGTCCGAGCCAATCCCGGCCATGTCGGACATACCGAGCTTCCCCGCATAGTCAGGAAGCTTATTTTTTTGTTTGATAGAGGGGCTACTCTTCATGGCTTTCTCCTTTTTTGATGCTGATTATTAGTCGTTTGCTTGATAGACAGGCAACTCTTCGTCGCCTTCCCATCTCTTGACGCTGATCATATCCGTCCTGTTAATCATGATCCGGTTCGACATCGATGACCTTTACCGATAAAAGCGGCAGGTGCATCTCATATATGCTGCCTAAAACCCCGATCAACTCAGCCTGATCACGCACCTTGCCAGTGAGTTCTGCAATTGGCGCCCCCGTAGGAGACGTCTGGTTGTTGATGGACAGACCATTGAGGCGATCGGACCAACTTTCATCAAGAAAACCTTTGACATGGATTCGGTAGTGCGCCGGGGATGTAAACTTCATGTCGTTGGTAATTTTCGAAGAAATCATAATCGAACCTCACAGTTCCCAAAAATAAGCCTGGCTATCCAAAAAAAGTGCGGCGGCAAGGAGGCAACGTAGCCACCGCACAGAGGCAACAAAACGCAGGTGACTTTTTCTACCGTTGCATACACAGTAATGGAGAACTGGCAATTCAACATCACCCTCGGCGGGGGGGATTTGGGGGATTTCAATCGTAATAGAGAGGAACAGGAGAGACCAGGGATGATGGCAAGGCCAAATACCCGGGTGGAATGAGTCGAACGTGTAGCCGTACCGGGGGTTAACGCAGGATTTGAAGCTTCTCTGCTTTAACGACTACATCGCGCCGATCGGTCGCATGGAGCTTGCTATAGAGATTTTTCAGGTGGGATTTAACGGTTTCCGAGGAGATACAGAGCTGGTCGGCGATCTCCTTGTCACGCAATCGTTTTTGTAGAAGCAGCAGAACCTCGAATTCGCGATTGGTTAAAACCTCTCGCCAGTCGAGTCTTTCATCTTTATTGCTTTTTTTCTCAACCTCATCTGAGGGACCGAGGGTGTGGATGGCAAGTCGCAAGCCGGTTACCCAACCTGCCGTTCGCTTCTCCCAGTCCGACACTGTTTCGTCATCAACAGGCGTGCCCAGTGCCGTTTCAAGAAATGTCTTGATCTCATGTGACGAAAACATCAGATCTTCCATGCGTATCTCGTTGACCATGTTGTCAACACGCAAAGCCGTTATCGGCAGAAACGGATCCTGTCTGCAAATCAGCACCAGATGTACAGTATCAGCTGAACTCTTGAGCACTTGGCTTAGCAGGTCGTAGATCGATTTTTCCTTGACCAGGTGCAGATTATCCAGAACGAAGATAAATGCATGCGGCAGCGCTTCCAGGTCTGCAACCAGGGCTCCGGCCAGGATCGAGACCGGTGGCAGGTTCGCCGCCTCGACCAGGGGCGCCAGGTACTTGCTGGGCGTGGGAGAAATCTCGTTTAAGGCGGCAATCCAGAACGTGAGAAACCGGTGCAGATCGTCGTCATCATTATCAAGCGACCACCAGGCATGCGGTTGCTGACAATCCTTCAGCCAGTCACAGACCAGGGTGCTTTTGCCATACCCTTCAGGGGCCACCAGCAGGCTCATCTTCTTGTCGCGCCCGCGTTCAAGCCGCTCGATCAATTCCCGGCGGTGGACAAGCCCTTCCGGCAACGGTGGCTTATGTAGCTTGTTTGCCCTGGAATGAGCAGCAGAACCTGTTTCGTTCTCACCTTCTTGCCCATTCTGCTGCCGAGCCTTGTTGATAACAATGTCGGTAATTTCGGCACTCAGGTAGCTTTTGCCATTCGCGAGGGCTTGAATTGCTCGGATCAGCTCTTCCGGTGCATTCTCCTTGAGCAGGTAACCTTCAGCACCAGCGGCAAGCATGCCCTCGACATATTCTTTCCCCGAATGTATCGACAAAGCGAGAATACGCGTGTGTGGAGAGAGCGAGAGGATCTCCCGGGTCGCATCGATACCATTGAGATGTGGCATATTGATGTCCATGACCACGATGTCCGGTTGGAGTTGCTGCACCAGTTCGATGGCTTCGCGA
Source organism: Desulfuromonadales bacterium (assembly GCA_012974435.1). Lineage (GTDB taxonomy): Bacteria > Desulfobacterota > Desulfuromonadia > Desulfuromonadales > BM103 > M0040. Next base: position 5,103 of record JAAXQF010000002.1, read on the forward strand.
CCGTCACCAGCCTCACCAATGACACTGAAACTTCCCTCCCGTTCGATCAACATACGCAAACCTTTGCGCATCATGGCATGATCATCGACAAGCAATATGGTCGTTTCACAACTCATGCGAGACTCCTGGCTTCTTGATTCTCTGGCAACGACATGGTCATGGTACAGCCTTGATTGGGTTGGGAGTTAATCACCAGCTTGCCGCCGAGGTCTTTCATTCGTTCTTCGACACTGAAAACACCGAAACCTCCCTCGAGGTTGACACCGCCCACAATCCATTGCGGATCGAAACCGATACCATCGTCTTGAACCGTGACTCGTATTTCCTGGTCAACCTTTTCAAGGGTCACGGTCAGCTTCTTTGCCCGGGCATGCTTGATAGTATTGGTCACGAGCTCGCGGGTGTTACGGAACAGGATCGCACGTTGATCCTCATCGAGTTCGTTTTTGTCTGCCAAGGTGAATTCGAGCCCTTGCGTCCTTTTCAGTTGCTCTCCGGTCCATTCATTAATCGCCGCAGCCAGGCCAAGTTCGTGCATAGTTGGAGAGCTGAGTTCGAAAATCAACTGCCGCGTATCCCGGGTTGCCTTCTGTAGCATACTGGAAATTTCGTCAAGCTGCTCCTTCCTATCGGCGTCATCAAGGCCATGCATAACCGAAGCCAGTTGCAGACGCGTAATTGCCAGGTTCTGGCCCACATCGTCGTGCAGGTTGGCAGCAATACGACGACGCTCCTGCTCTTCTGCCAGAGTTAGCTGGGAGGCCAAAGACTTGAGGCGGCTCTGATAGTCGAGAAGCTTATGCTCGGCCTGTTTGCGTTCAGTGAGGTCCATCGCCATACCCTCAATAACATCATCATTCAGTTTCGCCGAAAAGAGCACATGAACATGTCGACCGGTATGGGAGATGGTTTCCGCTTCGAAATTTATTACGCTGCCGCGTGTATTGAGTTCGGCAATAAATCGTTCACGATCTTTTGGATTATTCCAGAGACCGAGGGACCCTTCGGCAATCATATCTTCGGGGCTGTCAAAATCGTATAGTCGCGCTGCGGCGTCATTGACAAAAAGGAATTTACCATCGAGGGAGGTGGTAAAGACCCCGACGTAGGCATTATCAACCAGGCTGCGGTACTTG
>JAAXQF010000521.1 GCA_012974435.1 Desulfuromonadales bacterium
GATGTGTATAAGAGACAGCTACTGGAGAAATTTCGAACAGCGAACTTGCCTCCACTAAGGTTGAATTCACCACAGATTTTAGCCGCCTCAAAGAGGCTGCATTCATAATCGTTACAGTTCCTACCCCCATCCACAAATCCAAACGACCCGATCTTGGGCCAGTAAAGTCTGCATCACGTACCATTGGGCAAAATCTCGCTAAAAATTCCATCATAGTTTATGAGTCAACCTTTTATCCCGGTGTGACTGAGGAAATCTGTATTCCTATTTTAGAGGCCGAATCTGGTCTTGTCTGTGGGGTTGGTTTTAAAGTCGGTTATTCGCCAGAGCGTATCAATCCAGGAGATAAGATTTACACTGTAGAAAATATCGTCAAGGTTGTTTCAGGTCAGGATAAGGAAACTCTGGAAACGGTTGCCAAGGTCTACGAAACAATTATTTCAGCAGGGGTCTATCGAGCCTCTTCAATTCAGGTCGCTGAAGCGGCAAAGGTCATAGAAAATACCCAGCGTGATCTGAATATTGCGTTAATGAACGAGTTGTCTATCATTTTTAGCAGGTTGGGCATATCGACAAAGGATGTACTCGAAGCAGCAGGTACCAAATGGAACTTTCTTGATTTTAAGCCTGGCCTGGTCGGTGGCCACTGTATTGGTGTTGATCCCTACTATCTCACCCATAAGGCTGAGGCCGTTGGATACAACCCTCAGGTCATACTTGCAGGGCGACGTATCAATGATGGAATGGGGAAATACGTGGCGGAAATGACCGTAAAGAAACTCATCGAGGTTCGCAAGACCGTCAATGGCAGCCGGGTGCTCGTTTTAGGACTGACTTTCAAGGAAAACGTTCCTGATATCAGGAATACCAAGGTCATGGATATCATTCAAAATTTACAGGACTTTGGCGTTACCCCTTTGGTGCACGACCCGATGGCCGATTCAGATGATGCGCGAGAGGCTTACGATATTGAATTGGTCTCGCTGGCGGAGGTAGGCAAAGTTGATGGTGTCATCTGGGCTGTAGATCATGATGCATTTAAATATATCACCCTCGGGCATCTTAAGGAGTTGTGTGGCAATGGGAATGGTCATGGTGTCGTTGTCGATGTCAAGTCGATCCTTAGCCGGGCAGAGGTAGAATCACACGGACTTAGCTATTGGTCTTTATGAGCCTGTATAAAAGAGCAAGGTAAGAAACTTCTTAAGCGGGGGATGATATGAAGATCATGCATGTCGCAGGAGCAAGGCCAAACTTCATGAAGGTAGCTCCAGTGATGGCGGCACTGGGAAAAAAGAACGGTATACGACAAGTACTGCTCCATACGGGGCAGCATTATGATGCAAATATGTCTGAAATCTTTTTCAGGCAGTTAGGGTTGCCGAACCCGGATATAAATCTTGAAGTGGGTTCGGGGAGTCATGCGACCCAAACTGCACAAATTATGACCAAGATTGAAGCCTTCCTGTGTGAGAAAAAACCTGATCTAGTTTTGGTTTATGGGGATGTTAATTCGACCGTTGCCGCAGCCTTGGTATGCGCGAAGCTTTTAATCCCGGTGGCGCATGTCGAAGCCGGACTTCGTTCATTCGATAGGGCGATGCCGGAAGAAATAAATCGTATTGTCACCGATCAATTAGCTGAAATGTTATTTACCCCTTCGATTGATGGGGATGAAAATTTACTACGTGAAGGGAAGAGGGCGAATCAGGTCCATTTCGTCGGCAATGTGATGATCGACACTCTTGTCCGCTTGAAGAAAAAAGCCAACGCACTTCACAGTCCTCAGCAAGTTGCAGAAAAGTACAACCTCCTCGGGAGTCTGCTCTCTAAGGGTTACGGCCTGGTGACCTTGCATCGTCCTTCCAATGTTGATGACCCAATCATGTTGACTCGAATCATTGAAACACTGTTGGAGTTAAGTAAGGACCTTCCAATGCTTTTTCCGATCCACCCGAGGACACTTCATCGACTTAAGGGCTTAGGAATTCAGACTGACGATGCAAGATTGTTTCTGATAGATCCAGTCGGATACCTTGAGTTTCTTTCGCTGCAACAGGGTGCTTCTTTAGTTATTACCGACTCAGGCGGGATACAGGAAGAATCAACATATTTGGGAATTCCATGTTTAACCGTCAGGGAGAATACCGAGCGTCCTGTGACGGTAACAGTGGGAACCAATGTGTTGGTTGGTCAAGATCTGATGCGACTGAAAAGTGCGGTGTTCAGTATCCTGAATGGTGGCGCCAAACAGGGCACGATTCCTCCGCTGTGGGATGGGCTGGCTAGTAAACGAATTGCTAACATCATGGGATAGAAAGGGCCTGAATCTATAGATGACCTCGCAATGCTCTTAATTAGGGTGGTATGCCTGCTGTGGCAAATTACTTGAAAAAATGAACCGCAAAGCTTCGGGACTGAATATATGGAGAACCGAATGAGCCTGGAATATATCTTAATTACATCGGCTAAAAATGAAGGTGCCTATATAGAGAAGACAATAGAGTCAGTCGTTTCTCAAACAATTTTGCCAGTGGAGTGGGTGATCGTTGATGACGGGTCCTCGGATGACACCGCAAAGATTGTCCGCCGCCATTCAACGGGAAAAAAATGGATACGCTTGGTGAATATGGACCGGGGGTCGGTGAGAAGTTTTGCCTCAAAAGCAAAGTGCTTTAATTATGCCTATTCCTTAGTTAGACCTCTCAATTTTCAACTTGTCGTAAATATTGACGCAGACATCTCATTTGATAGTGATTTTTTTGAGTTTTTAATAAAGAAGTTCGCAGGGGATCCAGAGTTGGGAGTCGCCGGAACCCCAGGAAGAGATTTATATCGTTGCCGCAACGTTTACCGAGTATTCACAAGCTGCGGGCCGGGTCGATGCCATGGT
>JAAXQF010000042.1 GCA_012974435.1 Desulfuromonadales bacterium
CGGGCTCGCCGCGGTACTATTCATACGCGCAGAGGCGCTATTGAAACACCGGCCTTCATGCCGGTGGGTACTCAGGGTACAGTCAAAGGGATGATGCCCGAACAGCTTAAGGAGATCGGCTCGCAGATTATCCTGGGCAACACCTATCACCTTTACCTGCGTCCCGGTCATGAGCGGATGGCTCGCTTCGGCGGCCTGCATAGATTCATGAACTGGGATCGCCCGATCCTTACTGACAGCGGCGGCTTTCAGGTTTTCAGTTTGGGAGCTCTCCGTAAAATAGATGAGGAGGGGGTTCGTTTTCAGTCCCATCTTGATGGCAGCAAACACATCTTGACTCCCGAGCTCTCGATTGCCATTCAGGAAGCCCTCGGTTCAGATATCATGATGGTCTTCGATGAGTGTATTCCGCACCCGTCGACGCGAGAGTATATAAGTGATTCGACAGCCCGCTCAACGCGTTGGGCTGCTCGTTGTAAAGCCGCTCGTACAGATGAGAGCGCTGCTCTCTTCGGTATCGTTCAGGGTGGGATGGAAGAGGACCTGCGGCAAAAGAGCGTTGAGGGCCTGCTTGAGATCGGTTTTGACGGCTACGCCCTTGGCGGGCTTTCCGTTGGTGAGCCTGCAGAAGTCATGTACCAGGTCATGGACTGGTCGTTGCCTTTGCTGCCCAAAGATCATCCTCGCTACGTGATGGGTGTCGGTACCCCGGAAAACCTTGTTGAAGCCGTTTCCCGTGGTGCAGATATGTTTGATTGTGTCATGCCGACGCGTAATGCCCGCAACGGTGTTCTCTTTACCAGCTTCGGTAAAGTCAGCATCAAACAGGCCCGTTTTATCGAGGATGAAATGCCGATCGATCCGGAATGTTCCTGCTATGTCTGTCGCAACTATAGTCGTGCTTATTTACGTCATTTGTATCAAAGTAACGAAATCCTCTCATCGGTATTGAATACTACCCACAATCTGTATTACTATCTGCACCTCATGAAGGGGATGAGAGGTGCCATCAGTGAAGGCACCTTCAAAACATTTCGTGAAGACTTCTATCAAAAACGTATGCCAACCGGTGAAGCTTAAGGCTTGCACCGGTTCAGTATGATTGCTCGAAAAATATATAACTAACTAATATCAGGAGGAAAAAACATGTTTGCAACAAACGCATATGCAATGGCTGGTGGCGCTGAACAACAAGGTGGAGGATCCGGTATGGAAGGGATTGTGATGCTGGTTATCATGTTCGCAATCTTTTACCTGTTGCTGATCCGTCCGCAACAAAAGCGCGCCAAGCAGCACAAAGAGTTGGTACAAAGTTTGAAAGCCGGTGATCAGATTGTTTCTTCTGGTGGTATTCACGGTAAAGTCGTGTCTGTTCAAGAAGACATTGTAACCCTTGAGGTTGCCAGCAATGTTCGTATTAAAATCAACCGTAGCTCTGTCGTTGGTACCAAGACAGATAGCCTGGAAGAGAAGTAGTTTAACTCATAAGCGTATGTCTGAATGATCGAACTCCGATATTTTCGGATCAGATCTTTCGCCAGACACTCTAATTAAGTAGTACGACGGTCTGCTTTTCGCGGACCGATTGAAAGGAGATGCAACAGAATGTCCAATAGCCTTAAGATTCGGACCGGCCTGGTCCTGGGCTGCCTCATCCTGGCCCTTGTCTCGCTCGGACCGACGCTCTTCGGTAATGATTTGCCGGACTGGTGGAATAAGACCTTTGATCCGATTCACCTCGGTCTTGACCTGCAAGGTGGCATGCACCTGGTCCTCGGTGTTGATGTCGATAAAGCGGTTGAAAGTCGTCTCGATACGATTGTCGATCAGTCGGAAGACCTGTTGCGTGAAAAGGACGTGATCTTCAAGAGGATCGATCGATCTTCCGGAGAGCGCATCATTGTCACCGTTTATGATGAAGAAGCAGGTGTGCAGGCCGATGCGATTATGGCCGAGAACTTCCCGAACCTCGAATCGATGACGCTGACGGCCGAAGGTGCTTACATCCAGAAGAACTATCGTCTCAGCGATAATGAAATCGAGGCGGTTCGTGAGTACGCTGTTCGCCAGGCCCTTGAAACACTGCGTAATCGTGTTGATCAGTTTGGTGTGAGTGAACCGACTCTGCAGCGTCAGGAAGGTAATCGTATCCTGATTCAGTTGCCTGGAGTCAAGGATCCTCAGCGCGCTATCGACTTGCTCGGTAAAACGGCGCTTCTCGAATTCAAGATGGTCATGGAAGATGCCAACCCGCAGGACGCTATTGCAGGTAACCTGCCTGCCGGAGGCCAACTCCTTTATGAGCGTCGGGTTGATCCCCGCTCCGGAGCTGTTTCAGAAACCCCTCTCGTAGTCGAGGACAAAACGGTTCTGACAGGTGATCTTCTCTCCAATGCTCAAGTTCGTATCGACACCCGTTTCAACGATCCTTATGTTGCTATCGACTTTAACTCGGTTGGCGCGAAACGCTTTGATCAGATTACCGGCGCTAATGTCGGCAAACGCATGGCGATCGTTCTTGATGACACGGTTTATTCCGCGCCTGTGATTCGCGAGCGGATTTCCGGTGGCAGTGCTCAGGTCAGCGGCAGCTTCACCGAGCAGGAAGCAACCGACCTGGCGATCGTCCTGCGCGCCGGTTCTTTGCCGGCACCGGTCGAGATCCTCGAGAACAGAACCGTAGGGCCATCTCTGGGTCAGGATTCAATCGACCAGGGGGTGCGCTCGGTTATTATCGGCTTCGTCCTCGTTGTTTTCGCTATGTTGATCTACTATAAGTTCTCCGGTCTCGTTGCCAATACTGTTTTGATGTTGAACCTTGTGTTCATCATGGCCATGTTGTCGATCTTTGGTGCAACCCTGACG
>JAAXQF010000274.1 GCA_012974435.1 Desulfuromonadales bacterium
AGATGTGTATAAGAGACAGCTACGACAGTATTTACGCCGGTATCGAGCAGGCCGAATCTTACGTTCTTTTCCAGTTTTATATTATCCGCTCTGATCGAACGGGCAATCGTTTCAAGGAATTGCTGATCCGTAAGGCAGAGGAAGGGATTCGGGTATTTGTGCTGTACGACGAACTGGGCAGCATCAAATTGCCGACCACCTGGATCAATGAAATTCGCAATTCAAGCATCGAGATGATCCCGTTCAACACCCGCCAGGGACCGCTGAATCGTTTTCAACTGAACTTCCGAAACCATCGAAAGGTAGTCGTCGTGGATGGAAAAGCGGCCTGGCTGGGTGGCCTGAATGTCGGTGATGATTATCTTGGCAAAGACAAAAAACTGACGCCATGGCGGGACACGCACTTAAAGCTCGTCGGTCCCGTTGCCCTCGTCGCTCAAGCCGTGTTTTTTTCAGACTGGCATTGGGCAAGCCGCGATCTGATATCCGAACTCAACTGGACACCCAAAGTTCCGGAATATGTGTTGCAGGGTGGGGATGGCGTGAATGCATTAGTATTGCAGTCCGGGCCGGCAGACGAGTACGAGACAGCCAGCCTATTTTTCACGCAGGCAATCAACCTGGCTCGGGAACGCATTTGGATTGCGACACCCTATTTTATTCCTGACGAAGCAACGATGGTCGCGATACGCCTGGCCTTGCTGAAAGGATTGGATGTTCGAATCCTCACCCCCGAGTTGAACGACAATTGGTTCGTGCGTAATGCGTCTAACCTGTATTTGAAAGACCTGGCTGCAATGGGTGCGCGGATTTACTTCTACGAAAAAGGGTTCATGCACCAGAAGGTCATGCTTATTGATGACCGTCTCGCCATGGTAGGCACCGTCAATTTCGACAATCGATCCTTCCGGCTCAATTTCGAAATCACTGCCGCACTCTCGAATATAGATTTCGCGGACGAGGTCGAAGCAATGCTTCAAAATGACCTGGCAAATTCCAGCGAGGTCGGAACGGCTTATTTCGAAAACCTGTCGGCCTGGGAGCGTCTGAAGAGCAGCGGTTCTGCGTTGCTGGCACCGGTACTCTGACGGACTTGCACAGGACATTCAATGCACTGGGGTGCGAATAATTCGAAGATGAGAACCAAACTGATCTTCACATTTACCGGTCTGGTCTTCGCCATTACCTTGGCGGCGATAGCTTATGGCACTCCGAAGGCCAACCGGGTCAATATCCGCTACGTCACTCCGAAGAACCCCGAACATCAGCTGGTTTACATGCAAATGAAGCAACGTGGTGCACTCGAGGAATTACAGACGTTTCTCAGTCCATTGCTGTTACCCAGAACTCTGCATATCAGCTTGGCAGAGTGCGACGGGGAGGCAGATGCCTTTTACGACTTTGCGTCCATTACGATTTGCTACGAATTGATCGCCGAATTGTGGGAGAACATGCCGGAGGAGACCACTCCGGCAGGTATTGAGCCGATTGATACGGTGATTGGTCCATTGTTCGAAATCTCGCTGCACGAGGTAGCTCATGCCTTGTTCGATCTGTTGCGGCTACCGGTATTTGGGCGTGAAGAAGATGCAGCCGACCAGGTAGCGGCTTATATATTGCTTCGACTGGGCGATACCGAGGCGCGGCGCCTGATCACTGGCGCTGCCCACGCTTATAGGACCGAAGAACTGAGAACTGGCGAATGCCGCTCGCTGGAGGACTATGCCGGTGAGCACAGCACGCCGGGACAAAGGGCCTTCAATGCCCTGTGCATCGCGTATGGAGCTAACAGAAGGCTTTTCGCCGACTTTGTCAGCGAAGGTTATTTGCCCAAAGTGCGAGCCGAATTCTGCCGTGAGGAATATGAACAGGTTCAGGACGCCTTTGACACATTGATTCAACCTCATATCGATCCTGAACTTGAAAAACAGATTCAAGGCAGGGCATGGCTGTGTGAGAGTCAGGGCGGCGGTGCTTCGGTGAAGCACGAGAACTGCCTGCTGGCGCCGCCGGAGTAGTTTATAACCGGTTTTGGAGAATCCACCGGCAGGGCGCGTATTGTCAATGTGCTCAAAAAGGGATAACTTTAATTATGAGTATGCAGAATAGGCAGAAGGGTGCTTCCGGCATCACCCTCATCATCATGGTGGCGATCTTTTGCTATGCCATTTCGTATGGCTGAAAGGAGTTTAGTAAAGTGGGAGCGATTCAGTTTGGGCCCCGGGGCGCCAAGCAATGAGGCTTTGTTAAATCTAGCCAAGGTCTGGGTCATGGTCCTTACTTTAATTGTCGGAGGGCCAACGTGGGCTCTTGACGTCGCCGATGGTCAGACTGAATCTTCAAAGGACACGTCCCGTCCCGAAAAATCCGAGGATGATGCAGATTTCACCGGCAAAGGTTGGTCTCGGTTCTATGCGATTGCGGGTTTCATGCATTTGGATGCAGATGGCATCTTCCGTATAAAACTCCCCGATGGAAGGCAATTCACGGTCCTTAATTTTGATATTGCCGGGCTGGAAAATAAGGATTATTCGCACTGGCTGTCGCTCAACTGGAGGGCACGTAACTCCCGTTGGGGTGCCTGGTTCGCTACATGGCGTTTTGACTCCGTCGGATCCCGTGTCTGGGATCGTGATTTGGACTTGGGGGAGGGTGTCATTTTCCCGGCAGGTGCGTCTGTGACCAGCGATTTTGAAGCCTCCTGGTATATTCTTGAGGCCACCTATGCGCTTTATCGCACAGAGAAAATTGACGCGGGAGTCGGCTTTGGTGTGCACACGGTGAGTCTTGATACACAGCTCGCGGCGCGCGCAAATGTCGGCAACAATGAATTTGAA
>JAAXQF010000578.1 GCA_012974435.1 Desulfuromonadales bacterium
GGTATAATTATGGGGACACAATGGTACTTTAATTGTGTCCCCATAACTATACCATCTGGCGGGACGCGACTCGCCGGTTCTGGTTTTGCTGATCGATTACTATAGCCGTGGGAGATGATTGCTGTTTACTTGTATGGGACAGTCCCCTTAACACCGGGGACAGTCCCTGTGATTAGCCAGAAATGAATTTCTTCTGCACAAACTCCCTCTCATCCTCAACACTCACAACCCGACCATCCAATCGCGTATAGAGCAAAGCATCGAGGATTTCGCGATAAACAGGACCGGGTTGAAAACCCATCGTTTCGAGGTCGTGGCCTGTGAGCAGCGGTTGGACATCGCGCAGGTGAGTGATGTAATGAGAGATCCATTGCCGCACCAGATCTTGAGAGGTTCTGGCCATCATGAAGAGCAGAATCTCTGTCGACAAGGGTTTAAACCACCGGTACAAGCTGCTCGACTTTGGCGGCCGCATCCCTTCAGGACGGGACTCCAGGCGTTTCAATATCCCCAGTGCTATACTGCGTTGCTGGTTCAGCATGTCACGATAGCGGGGGATCAACTGCAGCCGTTCAGAAAGATTCTTGATCTCATCGCGATCAAGAACAGCGGTAAACACCATGAAATAACAGAACCAACGCTCACAGGGCTGACCGGTATAGAGCAGGTCGTACCAGTCGGTGGTGCGCCTGGCTTCATCGAAAGACCTGGAATAATCGATCTTGCTGGTCAACTTGGGGTGGATCTGCCTGAGCACATCCAGGCGAGCCAGTCGTGACACCGCAGGGAGTGGCCGCGGCTCATTCAGGATCAGGAAAAGCTCACTGAAGAGGCGATGCCCGCTGACCTTCTCCATCAACCCCAAGCGGACTGCGCTGTTGAGCAGGTGTTCGGTTTGTTTGCCAATCTTGAAGCCAAGGCGTTGTTCAAAGCGTACGGCACGAAAAACCCGGGTCGGGTCTTCAACAAAGCTCAGGTTATGAAGCACTCGCAGCACCTTGTCATCAATATCGCGCTGCCCGCCGTAATAGTCGAGCAATGAACCATAGGCGTCCTGGTTCAAACTGATCGCCAGAGTATTGATGGTAAAATCACGGCGACTGAGATCCATCTTCACCGAGGCATGTTCAACATCAGGCAAGGCCCCCGGTCGCAGATAATACTCCATCCGTGCTGAGGCAACATCGATCTTGAAATCATCCGGGAAGATAAGAACCGCGGTACCGAACTTGTGGTGACAGCGAACCCGACAATCATTTTCTCGGGCAAAAGTCTCAGCAAAGGCAACACCATCGCCTTCAACAACAACATCAAGATCCAGGTTATTTTTATTCATCAGCAGATCGCGAACAAACCCCCCAACGACAAAGACATTGAGGTTGAGTTCATCAGCAACCTGGCCAAGCTGCGTAAGCAGGTCCTGAATGCGTTTCGGCAAGCGATTACGGATCAAGCGCTGAACCTGGCCGGCCCGATATTTTCTACCTCCACGATTAACCAGGTTGGTTTCTCCAGAGCGCGGCGGAGTGCCAACACTGCTGGCAAGATGCCGCAACAGGTCTGTACGGGTGATCGCCCCCATCAGTCGGCCCTCCTCGACAACAGGTGCGAAACGTTGGTTACTTTCGACAAAGAGCAGCTTCAAAGTGGCAACGGGAGTCTGTGGTGTAACCTGCTGGAAATCGCTGGTCATGATTTCACTGACCGGTTGTTCCTGCAGGCCATGATAAACAGCCTTGTCGACAAGTTGCCGCGAGATGATCCCGACGACCTCATCCTTGTTCAGAACAGGGATGGCATTAATGTTATAGCGGGAGAGTACCTGATGGGCTTCGGCAACCGAATTCTCCGCAACGACCGTTTTAACGGGTGTCGACATCAGGTGATGGGCCTGCCATTGCGGCTTGATGTGCTGCTGCAAAAGCTTCGGCAGCTGTTCCAGGACTTGCAGCAAAGTGAGGTCGCGCACAGAGCAGGACGCCGCCGAGGCGTGCCCGCCCCCACCGAGTTCATTCAGGATGTTGCCGACATGGACGTCTTCCAGGCGGGAACGTGCGACAATGAACACTCGGCTCTCCATGCGCACAACCACAAAGAGGACATCGAGGTTCTCCATGTCTTTGAGTTTGTGGGCCAGGGTCGCGATGTCACCAACGAAGTAGTCGATTGAAGCGTGGGCAATGGCGACGTTGATGCCGTGGATATTGAGGATGCTTTTACTGGCGAGCAGGTCATTGAGCAGGTGAACCTGGTCGGGAGTCATCTCCTGCACGATCAGGTCAGCGACAGTATTGAGCTTGGCGCCCTGGGAGAGCAGATAGGCTGCAGCCTGGTAATCTTTGACGGTTGTCGTATGGAAGGTCAGGCTGCCTGTGTCTTCGTAGAGGCCGAGCATCATCATGGTTGCTTCGTCGGAAGTCAGCTCAACCTCTTGCTCCATAAAGAGATGGCTGAACACCGTCACCGTCGACCCAACGAGCTCGATATGTTCGAGCGAACCTTTCAGATCGTGGTCTTTGGCAGGATGATGATCATAAATATGGATATCGACCCCGGGGCGTTTGGCAATAACTCCAAAGGGGCCGATTCGGGACGCCTTACGCACATCAACCAGAATCAGACGGGTGACTTCGTCAAGATCGATGTCACGGGCACGCTTGAAGCCGAAGACGTACTGAACGCTGCGCAGAAAGAATTCACGCAGGCTGCGCTCCTGACCACCGGGAAATACCATCACAGCATCGGGGTAAAGCCGCTTGGCAGCGATCATCGAGCCAAGACAATCGAAATCGGCATTGATGTGGGTGGTGATGACTTCCATGGATCGGTTCCCGATAGCTATA